>JBGPEF010000355.1:0-6078 GCA_041482675.1 Tepidisphaeraceae bacterium
AATTCGATCTGGCGGTGCTGCTGCCGAATTCCTTCAAGTCGGCCTTGCTGTGCAAGGTGGCGGGGATCGATCGGATCGTCGGGTATGAGCGGGATGGGAGGGGTTTGCTGCTCTCGGATAAGCTTTTGCCGGCCAAGGAGAGGGGAAAGTATGTGCCGACGCCGATTGTGCATTATTACCTGGGAATAGCGCGGTATTTGGGGTCGCATCATCGGGATACCAGGCTGGAGCTTTTTGCGACGGAACAGGAGAAGGCGGAGGCGCGGGCGGTTTTGGAGAGGGCGGGTCTGGAGGGATCGATCAACAAGCCGGGGCAGTTGGGATTGCCGCCGCTGGTCCTGCTGAATCCGGGGGCGCAGTATGGGGAGGCCAAATGCTGGCTGGCGGAGCATTTTGCAAAGCTGGCGGATCGATTTATCGATGAGCTGGGGGCGACGGTATTGATTTCCGGCGCGCCCCGGGAACGGCGGATCATTGATTCGGTGCAGCATCAGATGAAGCATGCGGCGGTGGATCTCTCGACCAAGGGAATGACGCTGGGGTCGCTGAAGGAGATTATTCGCCGGTGTGATCTGGTGGTTACCAACGATACCGGGCCGAGGCATATGGCGGCGGCGTTTGATGTGCCGGTGGTGACGGTTTTTGGGCCGACTTTCCCCGAGTGGACGGAAATAAATTTTGCCAAGGAGAGGAAGGTATCGGTGAAGGTATTTTGCGGGCCGTGTCAGAAGAAGATTTGCCCGCTGGATCATCGGTGCATGGTGAGGGTGACGCCGGGGATGGTTTATTCGGCGTCGATGGATGTGCTGGGGGCCAAGAAGACAGAAGTGGGGATATGAGATGTGGTGGAGAGGGTGCATATTGTTGGTGCTGCTGTGTGGGGTGGCGCGGGCGGAGAAACCGTTTGAAGAGGTGCGGGGGATATTGATGGATAATTGTGTGAAGTGTCATGGGGGGGAGAAGACCAAGGGGGAGTTTGATCTGACGACTCGCGAGGGGTTGCTGCATCCGGGGAGCGAGGGGGTGAATGTGGTGGCGGGGAAATCTTCAGAAAGCAGGTTGATGAAGTTGATTCGGCATGCGGAAGAGCCGCATATGCCGGACAAGGGGAAGAAACTTTCGGAAATTGACATTGAGAAGATTGGGAAATGGATTGATGCGGGGGCTCCGTATGATGCGCCGTTGATTGTGAAGGGTGGGGCGCCGAAGGGGCATGCGGTGGTGACGGCCGAGGATCGGGAGTGGTGGGCGTTTAGGCCGATTCAGGGAAATGGGCGGGACGCCCATGCCACGATAGATGAGTTTGTTCTTGCGAGACTGAGGGAGAAGGGGTTGGGGATGAATCCGCCGGCGGAGAAGAGGAAATTGATTCGGCGGGCGACGTTGGATTTGACGGGGCTGCCGCCGACGATCGCTGAAATTGAAGCGTTTTTGAAAGATGAGTCGAGCGATGCCTGGGGGAAGGTGGTGGATCGGCTGTTGGCGTCGCCGAGGTATGGGGAGCGGTGGGGGAGGCACTGGCTGGATTTGGCGAGGTTCGCGGAGAGCCATGGGTATGAGCAGGATTACGACCGGCCGGCGGCGTATCACTATCGCGATTTTGTGATTCGGGCGCTGAATGAGGATATGGGGTTTGATCGGTTTGTGAGGCTGCAAATTGCGGGGGATGAGTTGGAGCCTTCGAATCCGGAGGCGCTGAAGGCGACGGGATTTTTGGGGGCGGGGACGCACGCGACGCAGATCACGGCCAATCAGGTTGAAAAAGAGCGGTATGACGAGCTGGATGACATGGGGGGGACGGTGGGGACGGCGCTATTGGGGATGACGGTGGGGTGTGCGCGGTGTCACGACCATAAATACGATCCGATTCCGCAGGCGGATTATTACAGGTTCATTTCCACGTTTACGACGACGGTGCGGAGTGAGATGGATGTGGATTTAAGGCCGGAGAAGTATGCGAAGGCGAAGAAGGTTTTTGATGCGGAGCATGGGCCGCTGGTGGTGGCGGTCAAAAGATTTGAGAAGGAGGAGTTAGGGGAGAGGTTGAAGGCGTGGATTTCGAAGGGGGCGGAACTGCCGAAGCCGAGGTGGTATGTGGTGGAGGCGAAGGAGGCGAAGGCGAAGAGTGGGGCGGTGTTGAGCAGGCTGGAGGATGGGTCTTATCTGGCTTCGGGGGCGAGCGCGACGCATGACACATACACGTTTACGGTGCGGACGCCGCTGACTGGAATTGCGGTGGTGAAATTGGAGGCGCTGGCGGATGGGTCGATGGTGAAGGGTGGGCCGGGAAGGGCGGCGAATGGGAATTTTGCGTTGTCGGATTTTTCGGTGACGGCGGGGGCAGTGGGGGGCGCGGAGAAGGCGCGCGAGGTGAAGATTGCGTCGGCGAAGGCGGATTTTGAGCAGAAGGGGCTGCCGATTGCGGCCGCGATTGATGCGGATAAGACATCGGCCTGGGCGATTGATCCGCAGTTTGGGAAGGATCATGCGGCGGTGTTTTATTTTGATAAGCCGGTCGGATTGGAGGGGGGAACTTCGCTCACCATTACTTTGAGGTTTGAGAATAATGATAAGCATGCGATGGGGAGGGTGAGACTTTCGTTGAGTACTGAGCAGGGCGCGGGAATTGATGGGGAGAGTGGGCCGCATGTTCTGGTGGAACTGGCGGAGATTTTAAAGGTCCCAGATGCGGCGAGGACTGAGGAACAGAAGGGGAAATTGCTGGCCGCGTTTAAGACGCTCGATCCAGAGTGGAAGAAGTTGAATGCCGCGGTGGTGGAGCATGCGAAGAAGGAGCCGCGGCGGGAATTGACCAAGGTGATGGTGTGCAGCGAGGGAGTTCCGGCGATTCGGCTGCACACGCAGGGGGCGGATTTTTCTGAGAAGACATTTTATTTGAAGCGGGGGGATCCGAATCAAAAGAATGGGGAGGCGGCGGCGGGGTTTTTGCAGGTGTTATCCCGCGCGCCGGAGGGAGAGGCGCGTTGGAAGGCGACGCCGCCGAAGGAATCGAAGCTGAGTTATCGGCGGACGGCGTTGGCCAATTGGATTACCGATAAGGATTACGGCGCCGGGCATTTGCTGGCGCGGGTGATGGTGAATCGGCTGTGGCAGCATCACATGGGGAGGGGCATCGTCGCGACGCCGAATGATTTTGGCGTGCAGGGACAGCGTGCCACGCATCCGGAGCTGCTGGATTATCTGGCGAGCGAATTGATTGCGGGGGAGTGGAAATTGAAGCGGATTCATCGGCTGATCATGACCAGCTCGGCCTACATGCAGAGCAGCGACTTCAATGAGGCGGCGTTTGCGGTGGATTCGGAGAATGCGCTGCTGTGGCGGCATCCGAAGATGCGGCTGGAGGCCGAGGCGATTCGGGATTCGATGTTGTTTGCGTCGGGGATGCTGGATGAGACGATGTATGGGCCGGGGACGCTGGATGAGGCGATGAAGCGGCGGTCGATTTACTTTTTCGTCAAGCGCAGCAAATTGATTCCGCTGATGGTGCTGTTTGATGCGCCCGAGCCGCTTTCGAGCATGGGGCAGAGGGTTTCGACGACGATTGCGCCGCAGGCGCTGGCGCTGATGAACAATCCGCAGGTGAGGGAGTGGGCCAAGGGGTTTGGGAAGAGGCTGCTGCCGGCCGCGGAAAAGGATTTAGGGGCGGCGGTGAGATTGGGATACGGGATTGCGCTGGGAAGAGAGGCGACGGCGGAGGAATTGCGGGAGTCGGTGGAATTTCTGGAGCAGCAGAAACAGGAGTTTGCGGCCGCGGGTAATAAAGATGGGATGAAGCTGGCACTGACGGATTTTTGTCAGTCGCTGATGTGTTTGAATGAGTTCGTGTACGTGGAATAAACGGCAGAAATCGCGGAGACGCAGAGACGCAAAGACGCAGAGAAGATGAGGTGGATGTGAACGATTTTGGACATCTTTTTGCACAGCCATCAGTTTCGCGCAGGGATTTTCTGCGGCGGACGGGATCGGGGTTTGGGTTGATGGCGCTGTCGTCGATGCTGGCAGAATCTGCGGGAGCGGCGCAGGTCGTGAATCCACTTGGGGCGCGGCCGGGGCATTTTGCATCGAAGGCGAAGTCGGTGATCTGGCTGTTCATGAATGGGGGGCAGAGCCAGGTGGATACGTGGGATTACAAGCCGGAGCTGGAGAGGCAGGATGGGAAGGAATTGAAGGGGTTTGATAAGAACACGGGATTCTTTACGGATCAGGTGGGGCCGTTGATGAAGTCGCCATTTAAGTTTGAGCGGCGCGGAAAGTCGGGGACTTGGGTTTCGGAGATTTTTCCGAATGTCGCCAAGCACGTGGATGACCTGGCGTTTATTCATTCGTGTTTTACGGAGACGAACAATCATTCGCCTGCTCTTTTTCAGGTGAATACGGGGATGAGCCGGATGGGGTTTCCGTGCGTGGGGTCTTGGGTGACTTATGGGCTGGGGACGCTGAATCAGAATCTGCCGGCGTTTGTGACGATGTATGACACGCTGGGGCGCGGGCTGCCCAAAGGGCATGCGCAGAATTGGGGGGCGGGGTTTTTGCCGGGTGTGTATCAGGGGACAGCGCTCAATGCGCAGGGGGAGCCGATTAACAACATGGTTCGGCCGAAGGAACTGAGCGATGGGATGCAGCGGCAGCAGCTCGATCTGGTGAATCGGCTGAATCGGCATTACCTGGAACAGAATCCGCATGAGGCGGAGTTGGCGGCGCGGATTGAGAGTTTTGAATTGGCGTATCGGATGCAGATGGCCGCGCCGGAGGCGCTGGATGTGAGTCTGGAGCCGGAGATGGTTCAGAAGCTTTATGGGCTGGATAATCCGGCCTGTAAACATTTCGCCAGGCAGTGTTTGATGGCGCGGAGATTGGTGGAGCGGGGCGTTCGGTTTGTGCAGATTTATTCGGGGGGGATGGAGAATGAGCGGAGCTGGGATGGGCATATCGACATTGGCGGGAACCATCGGCAGTTTGCGGGGGAGACGGATATTCCGATTGCGGGGTTACTGGCTGATCTGAAGCAGAGAGGACTGCTGGAATCGACGCTGGTGATTTGCGCTGGGGAGTTTGGGAGGCTGCCGGTGGCGCAGAAGGGGGCGAAGCCGGGAAGGGATCATAATCCGCACGCGTTCACGACGTGGTTTGCGGGGGGAGGGGTGAAGGCCGGAGTTCACTTTGGGGAGACGGATGAGATTGGGCATAAAGCGGCGGTGAATCGGGTGTCGATCAATGATTTGCATGCGACGATTTTGCATTTGCTGGGGATGGATCATGAGAAGTTGACGTATCGGTTTAACGGGAGGAATTTCCGGTTGACGGATGTGGCGGGGAAAGTCGTGCGCGAGATCATTGCTTAGGGGACTGCTTCACATGGATGAAGGATTCCGATGGAACGAGTGGAATCTCGATCATGCGACGCGCCATGGTGTAACAGTCGCGGAGTGCGAGCAGGTGGTTCGACGTGGAACGCGAGAATACGTCGGAGATGGAGAATTTCGAGTTGTGGGACGGGGTGCGGGTGACCGGTGGGTTCAAGTCGTATATTCTTATGATCCTGAGGATACAGTTTATGTGATCCACGCGCGGCCGCTGAATGATCGTGAGAAGCGACGCGAGCGGAGGAGAAGCCGATGATCAGACGACTGGACAAGCCGATGACAGGGCGAGATTTTGACAAGCTCAGTCCTGAAGCCAAGGAAGCGATCTATCGTGAATGCGAAAGGATTGGGCCAGGGAACGGAGTGCCGTTGACGCGGGAACAGCAGGCGCAGCATGCGCGATTTGAGAAGAAATTTGGCAAGAAAAAAGCGGCGCAGCGAGTGCAGGTATCGCTGGAGAAGGCGTTATTGAAAGCCGCGGACCGCTTTGCGGCGGAACATGGTATGAGTCGCTCGCAGATGATTGAGCAGGGAATTCGGAAGCTGCTCGCGAGCTAAGTAGGAACGCGAATTGATCCATTCAATTTTTCCAACGATGATGATGCTTTACACGGCGGCGGAGCCGCCAGGAGCTTCTCATGGGTTGGGGCATCAAGCTCACGGAAGAGCAGTGGGACGAACTGGATCGCCTTCG
>JBGPEF010000356.1:0-6074 GCA_041482675.1 Tepidisphaeraceae bacterium
CTCTGCGTCTTTGCGTCTCTGCGTCTCCGCGGTTGAATTGAATCCGAGCCATGTCCAAAATCCCCGCCCCCAAGGGCTTCGAAGACATCCTCCCCGCCGAGTCCTGGAAATGGCACGCCATCGAGGCCATCGCCCGCGAATTGGGCGACCTCTATCACTTCCAGGAAATCCGCACCCCGATCATGGAGCATACGGAGCTCTTCCACCGCGGTGTTGGCGAGACCTCTGACGTCGTTCGCAAAGAAACCTACACCTTCGACGATCGAGGTGGCCGTTCAATGACCTTGCGACCCGAAGGCACGGCCGGGGTTGTCCGAGCCATGATCGAACATGGTCTCCTCGCTCAAGAAGGTGCTCGCTCCAAAGTTTATTACATCGCCCCCAACTTCCGCGCTGAGAACGTGCAAAAGGGGCGCCTCCGCCAGCACCACCAATTTGGAGCTGAAGCCTTCGGGGTCGCCGATCCCGAACAGGATGTGGAGTGCATCCTGCTTCAGATGGACTTCTACCGCCGTTGCGGACTGAAAAGTCTAAAACTCCACGTCAATAGCCTTGGCGACAAGGAAAGTAAGCAGCGGTTCAGCGAAGAAATCGTGAAAATCCTCACGCCGAAGAAATCCGAATTGAGCGAAGATTCTCAGCGTCGTCTTTCTGACAATCCGCTTCGCATCCTCGATAGCAAAGATCCCCGCGATCGAAATGCCACCAGCAATATATTTGGCCTTCAATTTCTGTCTCCCAAAAGTACAGCGCACCTCGATCGAGTCCAGAAATTGTTGGATCAGGCAAAGGTGGACTATTTTGTGGACGGCAAACTCGTGAGAGGCTTTGATTACTACAGCGAAACGCTTTGGGAAGTAACTGCTGAAGGCTTAGGTGCTCAAAATGCGGTCGGCGGCGGCGGCCGCTACGACAACCTCGTCGAAAACCTCGGCGGCCGTCCCACCCCCGGCGTCGGCTTCGGCTCCGGCCTCGAACGCCTCCTCATCGCCCTCGAAGCCCAGGGCGCTCAACTCCCCCACCCCGCCAAACCCCTCTTCTATTTGATCTATCACGGCGAAGCCGCCAGAGAAGCCCAATGGAAACTGCTCCACGAGCTACGCGCCCACAACATCCCGGCCGACATGGACCTCTCCAACCGTTCCGTCAAAGCCCAATTCAAATTAAGCGATCGCGAGTCCGCCACCCACTGCCTCATCCTCGGCGACACCGAGCTGGCCAATCAAACCATCACCTTAAAGGACCTGAAAACTGGCGAACAAACCACCCTTCTCCGCTCGGGACTCATCGAAAAACTCAAATCCATCCGCTGAAGCTGTGGTATATTACCGCTCATGCAGAGCAGTGGCGTTGCCGAACCCTGCACACTCACCTATGGCCCGCGGCCGCGGTGGCATCGTCGCTGGCCCTGGTTCCGCAGCATTTTCAGTGTCCTCATCACGTCCGCGTCGCTCATATTCATGATCTGGGGCCGACAGATCACTCGAAAGAGTGCCCTGCTCTATCATCAACATCAGTGTCTCACTTACATCGCTCCTGAGAATCAAGTTGTCTTCGATGAAGATCCTCAGGCCGCCGCAGATTTGCTTGCGCGAAGCGCCGAGTACGAGTCATTTGTTCCCGTTCATCCATTCTCGCGCGCTGCCGTCACCCACACCCCTCGCTGCTGGACTTCCTTCGAGAAGCTGGCCTGGGGTGCTGCCGCTCCTCAACACAAGCACGTGCTTTTTCTGCATGAACTGCGGACCAGCAATGGTATGCGCCGACTTGTATGCGTGATTTTGAACTGCGAGGGCCGATTCAAGCTCGAGTCAATCGTAATAAATCCCGCTGACCTCACCAATGCGCCCAGCAATGCCCGCACACCGATTACAGTGATCATTGGCCGGGGCTCCCGCCCACATGTTGTAATGGAGCCGCGCGAAAAACATATCCGTTTTTATGCAGGGCAAATCCAGCGCGACGATCCATCCAAATTTTACATTCGATATGAGCTGGATCTTCAAGAACACTATATCTGTGGACGGCTCAACCACGATGGCACGGATGTCATTCTCGACTTCCAGCAAAATTGGTCTTGGCTGGCGGATTGGTACTGGACCCCGAAGGAGCAGGAAGCAGTTCTAAAAGCGCTGCAAAGCCAGCAAGTCACCCCATCGCCTCCATCGACGGGGATATTGCTTGCAGAACCTCCGGACCGCTGACCGCCGGCGTCGGCCCCAATCGCGCAATCATCTTCACCGAAAATCCGGCCCACACCATCATCGCGCCAAGCACCGCAAACGGAATGTAATACCCCTCCGGCCGCAGCGCCTTCGCCCCCAGCGAATCCGTCCACCACCCCATCACCCACGGCGATAGCGAAGCGAACGTCCCCGCGAACGTCAAAAACAATCCAATGATCCTCCCGCGCACCTCCGGATGCACCCGCTCCAGCATCGCGGCCTCTCCAATCGCATAACTCCCCAGATGAAACACCTGAAAAATCGCCAGCATCGCGAGAACCCAAGCCACCGAAATCCTCGGCACCAAAACCAGCAGTACGCCGCCGATCAGCAGATTGATCATCAACGCCGGCAGCCGCCTATGTCCCGGGCTCAGCCAAACCGCAACCGGATTGGCGATCATGCTCGACAGCATCATCGCCCCCACCACCCATCCCGTGTGCCGCGCATCAAAACCGTGCGCCTTCTGCAAATAAATACTCACCAGCGAGGACGTCGCGATCCCCGCGAAATCCCGGCAACCCAGAATCGCCGCGATCGCCATAACCTTTCTTCTCATCCCCTTCCCCAGCGGATGTGACCTCTCTTTGATCACCTCCCGCGCCCCCTGCGCCTCCCTGGCCAGAATCAAGAACAAAATCCCCACCACAATCCCCACAATCCCCAGCTCAATACACGGCCGCTGCCACCCGACCATCTCGGCTCTCCATCCCGCGTACCTCGGCCCAACAAAAAATCCCAGCCCCGACCCAATCCCCATGATCCCGATCGGCATCCCCGGATTCTTCGGAAAGTGTGCCGGCACCAGCGCATTGGCCGCCGGATGAAACACCGCCCCAAACATCCCCCCCATCACGCCGAGAGCCAAAAGTAATTCATACCGATGCGTCAACCCCATCAGCGCCACCGCGCACGCATTCCCAATCAACCCCACCCCCAGCAGCACCTTCCGATTCATCCGATCCGCCAAAATCCCCGCCGGATAACTCAGCAGCGCATACACCACACCATAAACCGTCACGATCAGCGTAATTTCCTTGACCCCCGACCGTCGCAAATCATCCCGCATGATCAAATACAACGGCACCAACATCGACCCCAGCGCGTGCGTCGTCGCGTGCAGCAGCGTGCAAAGCCCGAGCGTCACTTTGCTGTGATGCGATGCGAGCGGAAGCTGCGCTGCTTGTTCGATCATGGGAGCCGCTGCTTTTCCGGCTCCGCCGCAGAAGCATACTGCACTATGCTCGCCTTGAAGTTATTGAAATCTTCTTCGCTCCCAAACGCGCGCTTCGGAATTACACTGCTGCCCTCCCCCGACGTAATCCACAGCGTCAGCCGCGTCTTCCATACGCTCCATAGGGCCGACCATGGCGTGAATTCCCGAAACTGGTCGGTTTTTAGCCAGAATCCCGTGGACAATACCTCCACCTCCCACGGCCGCCCCAAGGCCCACGCAACATTGCTTGGCTTGGATTTCGCCCGCGCTCTAATGAGAAAAAAACCAATCAAAAATAAGACCCCCACTCCCGGCGCAACCCCCAAACACAACCAACCCGGCGCTACCGTCCGCGCTAGATACACGCCCGCGCCAATAACCATGACTGCCGCCAGCAGAGTGAGCAGGAATACGAACAGTGCCCACAGCCGCTTGCGCAGCCACCCTTGGCTTGACCACACTCGATCTCGCCTCCTCGGCCGATCGAAGTCCGCCGGTTCATAGTTGAATCGCACATTCATCCGTTCGCCACCGTCACAGTTCCGACAACGTCTCGTCAATCACAGCTCGAATTCGCTCAAACTCCGCAGCATCGCCAAACGCACGCTTCGGAATCACCTGAAATAGATCATCCGGTCTCCGCAGCACCAGCAGATGCTCCGTCTGCAGGTATCCAACGAAATACTGCCACGTGAATTCCCAGCGCCTCTCTCCACTCGTAACGGCCACTCCATCTGCGATCGCCTCCACTTCAGTAGACGTAACCAATCCCCGCGCAACTCGGGCTACACCCCGGAAAATCCACCACGTCCATATCAAAAGGACCCAGCCCGCCGAAAATATTACCAGCCCGACAACCAGACGCGCGCGAGCCGCCGTTGGCCCCATCAGGTTCCAAAAATTATCCGGCAACCGTGGAATGAGCAGGAAGAGCACCGCAACGAGCGAGAAAAACACCGTCAATGCGAACAACCGAATCGAGAAAACGGGTTTGCGTGAGGGACGCGCGATTGCGACCTGCGCTTCCGCAACCTCCTGATCGGTCAGCACGATTTTTCCTGCCATTTCTCTCTCCCCGTATCACTGGCATCCTGCCCGCTGCTTCTTTCTTATCCGTGTGCATCTGTGCCCGATCTATGGCTTTCTCGCTTCTGTTCTCTGTGTTCTCCGTGTCCTCT
Organism: Tepidisphaeraceae bacterium; assembly: GCA_041482675.1. GTDB lineage: Bacteria > Planctomycetota > Phycisphaerae > Tepidisphaerales > Tepidisphaeraceae > JBGPEF01. Next base: position 4,620 of record JBGPEF010000356.1, read on the forward strand.
GTGGCGGATCCTCTGTGGCGGAGCTATTTCCCCCGAGCCAGCAACTTCTCCACCATCTCCCTCGAAGGCAGCGCCGGCTGCGCTCCAAACGCCTTACAACACGCCGCCCCCGCCGCGTTCGCGAACCTGGCCGCCTCCCGCAATTCCTTCCCCTCCGCCAGCGCCACCGCCATCGCCCCCGTAAACGCATCCCCCGCCGCTGTCGTATCCACCACCGCCACCTTCAACCCCTTCACCGTCTCGATATACCCCGATTGATCCTGGATCACCGCCCCCCGCGCCCCCAGCTTCAGCACCACCACCCCCGGCCCGCGGGCCAGCAAATCCGTCCCAATCTGCTTCACATCCACCCGCTTTTTCCGCCGCATCCTCCCCATCTGCCGCAGCGGCAACAGCGCCTCCGCCTCCTTCTGATTCGGCGTCAGCATGTTGACTTGAAAAACTTCCTTCGGCACTCCCTTGCTCGGCACCGGCGCTGGATCGAGAATCACAAACACCCCCAATCTCCGGCACGCCGCTATCGCGTGCTGCACCGTCTCCATCGGAATCTCCAGTTGCATCACCACCACCGATGCGTGCGCCAGCAATCCCTCGGCCGCATCGATCTCCGCCGGCCGCAATTTCCCATTCGCCCCCGGCGCAACCACGATCGAATTCTCCCCCTTCTTATCGACCAGTATCAGCGCGCACCCGCTGGCCGTCCCCTCCGTCACCGTCACGTGCTCGGTATGGACCTTGTGCTGCTGCAATCCATTGATCAGCCGCGCCCCAAAATCATCATCGCCCACCCGCCCGATCAGATGCACCTCCGCCCCCAATTTCGCCGCCGCCACCGCCTGATTCGCCCCCTTCCCTCCCGGAATCGTCGCAAGCTCGCTCCCCAAACTCGTCTCCCCCGGCCCAGGCAGCCGCTGCACCCGGCAGACCAGGTCCATATTGATCGACCCAATGACCACCACCGGCCCCGGCGGAATCCGACCGCCACTGGCCCAACTCCCGGCAGACAACCTGCTCATAAAAACAATCCTTTCGCGCAAAGCGAGGAGTTGTACCCGACCCCAGCCCCCAAAAGTAGGTCCGGCTCCGCCGGACATCCAGGCGCGGCAGCGGCGTAAGACGATAGCCCACGGCGCAAGCCGTGTGGTTAATCGAAACGGAGTAAATAGCCGCGTAGCGGCGTAAGAACCCCTCACTTCTCATCCCCGCCCAATGCCTCCAGCTTGTGACTGTCCACGAAGCCGCACGAAGGGGCACGAAGAAGAAAATGCAACCGCAGAGGCGCGGAGACGCAGAGGCCGCAGAGAGGAAAAGAGACGAGGACCTGCGGGCGGTTTAATTGTTCTCCCCTGTTCTAACCACGTCAAGAACCAGTCTTCATGGGGATGCGGGACTCTTCGGGCAATACGGGACTGAAGCGTTGACGCCGCGCAGCGGCGGCGACGCTTCAGTCCCGAA
>JBGPEF010000357.1:0-6066 GCA_041482675.1 Tepidisphaeraceae bacterium
ACCACAACAACCAACTTCTCGACCGCGTTTCCCTCCCCGGCCGCTACGCATCAGAATTCGAATCCATCGGCAACGACGACCAGGCGATGAAATCACTCGCCTCCGCCACCGGCGGCGCAGTCATCAATCCCACCGACAACCGCCCCATCGCCTTCAACTTCCCTCGCCGCCAGCTCCCGCTCTCCTCATGGCTGGCCGTCGCTGCAGCACTCTTCATCGCCTCTGGCCTGATCCTCTGGCGTTTGCGATGATTCAGTCGATGCCCGCGAAGAAAGTAGACACATTTAAAGACTTCATCCTCGACCAGCTCCGCGACGTCCCCGCCCTCTCCATCCGCTCCATGTTCGGCGGCCACGGCCTCTACAAAGCCGGCCGCTTCTTCGGCATCATCCACAAGGGCCAGCTCTACTTCCGCGTCTCCCCCAAAACCCTTTCTGACTACGTCGATCGCGGCTGCAAACCTTTCAAGCCCGGCAAGAAGCAAACAATTAAAAGCTATTACGAAGTCCCCGCCGAAATCCTCGAAAACGCCGCTGAACTTGCCCAATGGGCCACCAAATCCGCTGCATCCGCCCCCGCAAAGTGATACACTTGCGCGGCTGTGAAACAGCTCAAACAAAGAGCAACCGCAGAGTCCGCAGAGGGCCGCAGAGACCGCAGAGGAATTCGATTGCCAATTCTTCTCTGCGCATCTCTGCGGTTCTGCTCTCTTTTCCTGATCCTCGTCTCCGCTCGAACCGCTCACGCCGCCACCGATCCAGCCGCCACTGAATTCTTCGAGAAAAAAATCCGCCCCGTTCTCGTCGAGCGCTGCTACAAATGCCACAGCGCCGAATCGGAGAAGTTGAAGGGGAATCTCCACCTCGACACGCCCGAAGGCATCAAAAAAGGCGGCGAATCGGGCAAATCGATTATCGTTGCGGGTGAGCCAGACCGCTCTCTGCTCATCGAAGCCATTCGCTACAAAAATGAAGACCTCCAGATGCCGCCCAAGCAGCGGCTGAGCGACGCCCAGATCGCCGACTTCGTGGCCTGGGTGCAAATGGGCGCTCCCGACCCCCGCACCGCCGCCGCGGCTCTCACGCCCGTTTCAAAATCCGATTTCTGGTCCTTCAAACCCCCGCAAGACCACCCGCTCCCCAATGTCAAAAACAAATCCTGGCCGATCTCCCCAATTGATCACTTCATCCTCTCAACTCTCGAGCAAAAAAATCTCCAACCCTCTGCTCCCGGCGACAAGCGCACCCTGATCCGCCGCGCCACCTACGACCTCGCCGGCCTCCCCCCCACTCCCTCCGAAGTTGAAGCCTTTATCAATGATAAATCGCCTACCGCCTACGCCAACCTCATCGACCGCCTCCTCGCCTCGCCGAGATACGGCGAACGTTACGGCCGCCACTGGCTCGATCTCGCCCGCTACTCCGACACCAAGGGCTACGTCTACGACCGTGAAGAGCGCCACTACGTCCACTCCCACGCCTATCGCGACTGGGTCATCCGCGCCTTCAACGACGACCTCCCCTACGACCAGTTCCTCATGAATCAGATCGCCGCCGACCAGCTCATCACGACGCGAGCTCCCGAGGGAAATAGAAATCTCGCCGCCATGGGCCTGCTCACCGTCGGCCGCCGATTCCTCGGCATCCCCCACGACATCATCGACGACCGCATCGACACGGTGACGCGAACCACGCTGGGCCTGAGTGTCGGCTGCGCCCGCTGCCACGACCACAAATTCGACCCCATTCCCACGGCCGATTATTACTCGCTCTACGGCGTCTTCGCCGGCAGCGCAGAAAAACTCGTCCGCCTCGATCCGGAGCCGCCGCCATCGGAGGCATACGACACTTACAAAAAGGAGCTCGACAAGCGCGTCAAGAATCTCGACGATGCCTTCGCCAAAAAACGGGAAGAAGTCGCCGACAAATTCCGCGCCCAATCGCAGCGCTACATTCTCGCCCTCCTGGAAGTGGACAAGCTCCCGATCGAGCTTTTCTACGAGATCATGGGCCCGGAGGACATCAATCCCGTGATCGTCCGCCAATGGCAGGAGCTGATTCTCCGCCGCGCCAAAACTTTCGACCCCATCTTCGCCCCCTGGCACGCCCTGTCCGCTCTCAACCAAAAAGAATTCCCGCAAAAAGCCCCACAAATCATCCACGACCTCACCACCGATCCATCCAAGCCCCTCAACGCCAACGTGGCCCACGCCATTGCGACCACCCAGCCCACCAGCATGCGCGAAATCGCGGCCGCCTATGGCAACATCTTCAAAGAAGTCGACACAACCTGGCGCGAGCTCAAGAAATCAACTCCCACCGCGACCAATCTCCCCGATCCCTCCCTCGACGCCCTCCGGCAAATCCTTTACGGCCCCGAATCCCCCGCCCTCGTCCCGCCCGGCTCGTTTGCCGACATCGAGTTTTTCTTCGACGAAGGAGGCCGCGAACAAATCTTCAAGCTTCAGGGCGAAATCGACCGCTGGATCATCTCCGCGGCCGGCGCGCCGCCGCATGCGCTGATTCTGGAAGACCGCCCCACTCAGCAGAATCCCCGCATTCTCAAGCGCGGCAATCCGGCCATAAAGGGCGATGAAGTGCCCCGCCAATTCCTCTCGATCCTTTCCGGCCCAAATCGCCAGTCGTTCAAAATCGGCTCGGGACGCCTCGAGCTCGCAGAGGCTATCGCCAACAAAAGCAATCCCCTCACCGCCCGTGTCCTGGTCAACCGCATCTGGCAATACCATTTCGGGCGCGGCCTCGTCTCCACACCAAGCGACTTCGGCACCCGCTGCGAAACCCCCAGCCATCCCGAGCTTCTCGATTACCTTGCCGTCCATTTCATGAACGATGGCTGGTCGATCAAAACACTCCATCGCATGCTGATGCTCTCGGCCACCTATCAACAATCCAGCGACGACGATGCCTCGCGCATCGCGCTTGATCCCGAGAATCGATTCCTCTCCCGCATGAATCGCACCCGCCTCGATTTCGAATCCATGCGTGATTCGCTCCTCTCCGCCAGTGGCGATCTCGACCTGGCCATGGGCGGCCGGCCCGTGGAGATGTTCAAAGCGCCCTTCGCCAAACGCCGCTCGGTTTACGGCCTGGTGGACCGGCAATTCCTCCCCGCCACTTTCCGCACGTTCGACTTTGCCAACCCCGACCTCCATTCTCCTCTCCGCGCTGACACCACCGTTCCCCAGCAAGCCCTCTTCATGATGAATTCCCCCTTCGTCATCGAGCGCTCCCGCGCATTAGCCAACCGCCCCGACCTCGCGTCGATTCAAGACCCCGCCCAAAAGATTCAAAAGCTCTACCAGATCCTCTACCAGCGCAACCCTACGAGCCAGCAACTCCAGGCCGCTCTCACCTTCATCGACACCGCCCAAAAACAACCCACTCCTCCTTCTCCACCGCCCTCCAAACCCTCCGACTGGCAATACGGCTTTGGCCAATTTTCCGACGCGACCGGCAAAATAAAATCCTTCACCCCTCTGCCCCACTTCACCGGCGACTCCTGGCAAGGCGGCCCACAGTGGCCCGACGCTGCCCTCGGCTGGGTCCGCATCACCGCCGACGGCGGCCATGCCGGCAACGACTACGCCCACGCCGCCATCCGCCGCTGGACCGCCCCGCGCAATTGCACGATCTCCATCTCCGGGACCGTCGCTCATGATGTGAAGGAAGGCAACGGCATCCGCGCCAAAATCATCCACAGCGGAACCGGCGAGCTCGCCGGGTATTCGCTCCTCAATCAATCCGCCGAAACGAAATTCGAACCCGTGGAGATGAAAAAAGGCGACACCCTCGACTTCCTCATTGATTTCAAAGGCGACCTCAACAGCGACCAATTCAAATGGTCCCCCAGCATCAAGTGCACCGACAAACCCGCCAAGGAACGCGCGACTCAACCCCCCAACGAACCTCCGGTGATGGAATGGAACGCTAAAAAAGACTTCTCCGGCCCGACGCCTACTCCCCCGGTCGCCCTCGATCCCTGGTCCGAATACGCCCAGGTGCTGCTGCTCTCCAACGAGTTCATGTTCGTGGACTAATACTTCGTAGCACGGGCATCTTTCCCGTGCACACGGGCTGGAAGCCCGTGGTACAATTAATCATTCCATGTTGCCTCGGTTTCCTCCTATTTCGCGCCGACAATTGCTCCACCGCTGTGGCATGGGCATGGGCGCGCTGACTCTTTCCACCCTCCTCCAGGACCTCTCCACCGACAACCTCGCAAGAGCCGCCTCCACACTGGCGACTTCTTCAACTCCCCTCGCTTCCCGCAACCCACCCTTCTTCCCAAAAGCCAAACGCGTCATCCATTTCTTCCTCAACGGCGGCCCCTCCCACGTCGATACATTTGATCCCAAGCCGATGCTCCAAACCTATGCCAACAAACCCCTCCCCATCCCCAACTACAAAACCGAACGCAAAACCGGCGCTGCGTTCCCCAGCCCGTTCAAATTCCAGAAATACGGCCAATCGGGATTGGAAATCTCCGACCTCTTCCAAAACGTGGCCGCCTCCGCCGATGAGCTTTGCGTGATCCGCTCGATGCAGGCCGACATTCCCAATCACGAACCCTCGCTGATGCTCATGAATTGCGGCGACGCCCAGATGTCGCGCCCCAGCCTGGGCGCATGGGTCACCTACGGCCTGGGGACCGAAAATCAGAACCTCCCCGGGTTCATCGCCATGTGCCCCGGCGGCTATCCCATCAAGGATGCCGAAAACTGGCAGGCCGGCTTCCTCCCCGGCGTCTTTCAGGGCACCTTCATCGATTCCCAGCACACCGACCTGCAAAAACTCATCGAGAACATCCACAACAACTACGTCACCGCCCCCGGCCAGCGCCAACAGCTCGACCTGCTCCGCCAGCTCAATTCCGAGCACCAGCGCGACCATCGCGCTGCCGACCCGCGCCTTGAAGCGCGCATCCAATCCTACGAGCTGGCCTACCGCATGCAGATGGAGGCCGCCGACGCGTTCGACATCAGCAACGAGCCCCAGCACATCCGCGAAATGTACGGCGAAGGCATCCACGCGCGGCAAACATTGATCGCCCGCCGCCTCCTGGAGCGCGGCGTGCGCTTCGTCCAACTCTGGCACGGCAAAGGCCAGCCCTGGGACAATCACAACGACATCCAGGCCAACCTCATCAAGCTCTGCAAAGACATCGACCAGCCCATCGGCGCGCTCCTGAAGGATCTGAAGCAGCGCGGCATGCTCGAAGACACGCTGGTCATCTGGGGCGGCGAATTCGGCCGAACGCCAACGGTCGAACTGCAAGGCAACGGCGGCAAACCAACAACAGGCCGCGACCACAACCCCTACGGCTTCACGGTGTGGATGGCCGGCGGCGGCGTGAAAGGCGGGCACGTTCACGGGGCAACCGACGAATTCGGCTTCAAGGCGGTGGACAATGTCGTCCACGTCCATGACCTCCACGCGACTATTCTGCATCTCCTGGGCTTCGACCACGAAAAATTTACCTACCGATATGCCGGGCGGGATTTCCGGCTGACCGATGTGCATGGGCATGTGGTGCACGATATCGTGGCCTGATTCTCGATCCGTACTCCGTTGTAGCTCAGGGGACAACTGCTTGGCTCGCTGCGGCGCCTGCATCCGCTTCGACGCTTCCCTTTCGAAATTGTCGTAATATGATATTGGCATGCCCCGCACCTACCGAGCCATTCTCCGTGGCGACCGCTTGGAATGGTCAGGGGATGCGCCCGACCCGTCGGCCACGCTTCCTGTTGATGTCACTGTTCTGGACTCGGCTTCTAACGGCTCTCGCGGCCGTGAAATGGCCGAGGCGCTGGAAGAAATCGCCTCGCGCGGCGGCATTTCCTCCATCCCCGACCCGTCCGCCTGGCAACGGGAGATTCGGCAAGACCGACCCCTTCCAGATCGCGATCACTAAGTAGGAACGCAGAATGATTGCAGCAAACCAAACGATGTCGATACTTCCCGTGGCGGCGGAGCCGCCGGGAGGTCGCCATGGGATATGGCATCAAGCTCACGGACGAGCAGTGGGAGGAGTTGGATCATCTTCGCT
>JBGPEF010000358.1:0-6052 GCA_041482675.1 Tepidisphaeraceae bacterium
CCCCCCCGCCACCCCCACCCCCAAAATCCAACCCGGCTCCGGCACCGCGCTCACCCCATTCGCCTCCGCAAACCCCGCCAGCATCGCCGCATCCGCCTCACTAGTCGGCGTCGAAACCCCGCTCACCGACTGATTGAAATTCGAAGCCAGATCAATGAAGTCGGAGATGGTCACCGACCCATCATAGTTCACATCCCCCATCTGCCACGTCGCCCCGCCAACCGTGTTGAAGTGCGATGCGAGGTCGATGAAGTCGCTGATCGTCACGGTGCCATCGAGATTGAGATCTCCGATTCGCATGTAGCGAATCAACACCTCATCCCCATCCAATCCCCCGATCCCCTGGAAGCTCCCATAGACCGCTCCACCCACCCCATTGCTGTTGCTCATCGACCCCAGCCGAAACGGCGAGCCAGGCGCCGACGAAGTGATGCCCACGCCCTCATACAGCCCACTCCTGATCTGATTCGTAATCACCGCCAAATTTCCCGCCTCCAGCACCAAACTGTTGTTCTTCAAATCCAGCACCCCATCGCTGGCAATGTCCAGATGATTCAAATGGCTCGTGCCGCCGCTTGTGCTGATGGTGACCACACCATTGACCGTCAGCGAGTCCTCCCGGAAATGACTGGCCGTCACGCTGGCCGGCGCCTCGACCACCGTGCTCCCCTGCGTCGCCACCGGCCCCAAAATCGAACTGCCCGCTTCAAAATCCTTCGTCCCGCTCCCGGTGAAAAAATTGCTCCCGCTGACATTGCCAAAGAAAACCGCCGTGCTCGCCGTGGAAACCCGAAACTCGCTGCCGCTGTTCATCGTGACATTGTTGTAAAACGTCGCCGTCGCCCCGCCGCTGACGATCACCTTCGAACCGCTGTTGCCCGTGACCGCGCCGAACACATCGCTCAATCCCCCCGAAAGCTGAATCTGGCCGTTGTTGGTGCACTGGGTGAACGAGAGCGTGCCGCGGCCGGTGATCACTCCCGTGGCCGAATTCGTCAGCACCCCACCAAACTTCACCGTCCCGCCAACCAGGTTGATCTGCCCGGAATTCGTGAACGCATTGGTGATCTCGACAGTGCCGCCAAAGGCATTGATCGCCCCGGCATTGGCGCCGTTGACGCCGGAGATGAGCAGCCGCTCGCCGCTATCAGCGCGCACCTCGCCTCCCGCGGCATTGGTCAGATTCTTGGCCACCTCACCCCCGCCCAGCAGAACTCCAGTATTGGTCAGGGTATTGCTCCCAACCAGGTGCGCTGCCCCGCCCCCCAGTTCGATCCGCCCACTATTGCTCAGCGGCCCATCGACGCTCGCCGTCTGGTTGCGCTCGATGAACAGCCGGCCGCTCGCAGTGTTCGTGGAGGTGCTGAAGCTTACGATCAACTCGCCGTCCGCAACGATGACATTTCCCGAATTGCTCAACAACCCGCTCCTGAAGCTGCCGCCGTCGATGGTGAGCGTCGAGCCGGCCTCCACCGTCGTCGTCTTGCCGACAAAAATCGACTTGCCAGCGCCAACGCTCAGGTTCTCCCCAAACACTTCAAATTGTCCGATGGTCAACCCATCATCCCCACAAATCCCCAGCGCCCCGCTGTTGAAGTTGAACGTCCCATTCACCACCAGGCTCCCCGTTCCCAATTCACCGCCGTTGAGCGTCAGCGTGGAGCCCACCAGCACCGTGGTCACATCGGTCAGCGCCAACGCGCGGTTGGAGCTGAGCGTGAGATTGGTCCCAAACAATCCCCCCGCGCCCACCGTCAGCGAACCCCTGTAGCCCAACGCACCCGAGCTGAAATTCAGCGTTCCCCCCTGTTGATCCAACGTGCCAATCGCCGCCCGACCTCCGGTCACGTTGAACGTCCCCGTGGAATTCAGCGTGAATGTGCCCGAACCCGTGGCCGCCGATACGCAGCTTCCACTGATCGTCCCCGTGTTCAGCGTTGCTCCGCCCGACACATTCAGCGTCCCCGCCGAGCCGCTGTCCGCCCCGATGGTGACCGTTCCGCTGCCAAAACCGCCGCTCACCCAAAATAGAGTTCCCAGGTCCTGAACATTAACAATGCCAACCGCCCCGGCGTGGCCGGTGCTTCCTATTTCCAGGCTGGCGGGAGTCACATGAGCCCCGCTCTGCACGTTGACCGTCCCGGAAGATGAGTTGCTGTTCTGGCCCACCCGCAGCCCCCCGCCAAACGAGCTGGCGCCGTTGCGAAACGTCAGCGTCCCGGTTCCGCCCGAACCGCCAATCTGATTGATGCCCGAGGCGCTAAACGTTGAGTCGGTGCCATCAATCACGATTGTCCCGACGTTGCCCACCCCCGCGCTGATCGAGCTGAAAGGCCCGACTCGGCCGCCGTTGGTGACATTGAGCTGCGCGCCATTGCTGATGTTCAGCGTGGAGCTCGAGTCATCGAACTGGGAATTGGCCCCGCTGACGTTGATGACAGAGTTGGAGGGAGCGGCAAAGTTGCCCGGCACGGTAAATCGGCCGCCGGCCTGGATATTCATGGTGTTCTGACTCGCCCAACCGAACGAGCCGCTTGTGCCGGTGATTCTCCCGCCGTTGATTGTGACATCGCCAAACGCATTGAACGTGCCACCGCTGATGTTTATAACGCCGGTGGGATTAATGGTCAGGGTTCCGGTGCCGGAGTTGAAGATGGCGCTGCTGCTGATCGTGACATTGGCCGAGCTATTGGCGCTGCCGCCGACGACCATGGATCCCGACCCGTTTTGCACGAACGTGGAGCTGCTCCCGGTCACGGTGACCGCGGTGCTTTGCCCGGCCAGATTTCCGGGGCCAACGAGAACATTGCCGCTGGCGGTCACATCCGCCCCGCTCTGAACTAGCAGCGTTGCGGTATTCCCGGCCGTGGCGGAGTTGGCAAGCTCGATCGAGTTGAAGTTGCCGATCGCACTGTTTTGGAACGTCATGACACCCGTCCCGCCACTCGCGCCCACCACGCTGGCCCCCGTCACCGCAAACGTGGAACCGGCCCCATCCACCTGAAGGGTTCCTGTTCCCCCGCCCACGACAGCCCCCAGGCTGAGCGATCCGGCATCGGCGTCGTTCCCCTGATTGATCGTAAGCTGGCTGCCGGTGTTGATGGTAAGGCCATTGGCCACCGTCAGCCCAAACGGAAAGGTTGTACCGAACAGCGTCAAATCCCCACCATGCAAATTCGCGACGCTGATGACATAGGTCCGCGCGCCTCCGCTGGCCGTAAAGGAGATCGAGCCGGCCGGCATGTCGAGCACGCTGACCAACTGATTGGCGGGGAAGCTCACCGTGTACGTATTGGCCAGATTGAAGCGCGCCGTATCCAAGTTCGTCGGCGGCCCGGATGGAGTCCAGTTGCTTGCGGTGCTGTAGGTTCCGCCGGCCGGGTCATTCCATACGAACACGGCCCCCCTGGAAGCCGTTCCCGACACCAGCGCCGCCATCGCCGCCACTACCATCGCGCAGCGCCGCCTGGCGCGCACGCCCGAAGCTCCTGGCCGACTACGCATAAACTCCTCCTCCACCAACAGGCTGCTGTCATGGCGACTATCAGTCAAAAACTGAGATATGAGCCCAAATCCCACCACGCGCCCATGCCAACTCCGGGTGCTGGACCCTAAGGCATACCAAGGCCGCCGCAAATATCAACGAAATTCCGGCAAAGTCCGGCCGCAAACGCATTCAGACGCGCTCACGCCTTCCCGCTCTTCACCCCCGGCCGCGCGGCGGTTTTCCTCGTCTTCCTGACCGGCGTCTTCCTCGCGGCCGGAATGAATCGCCCCTTCGCCTCCTCAAAAATCTCCGAAACATCCTTAATCGGCAGCGGCTGCCCCGCCTTCGAAGCGATCACCGACGGCAACTTGCCAAGCGTATCCTCCACGCTGTGCTGTCCCAGCCGGCGATAGCTTTCAAATTGTGCCTCATCAAACCACTGGTCGGCCGTCGTCTGCTGCGGAAAACTGTCGTTCTCCAGCGCGTATTGCCGAACATCCGCCGGCTCATCCTTCGTCAGGGTCGGCTTCATCCAGATAATGATTCCCTCCGTCTCCTTCTCGCCGTCGCGGCCCAGCCTCGCGAGGTGAACCGGGCTGTATCTGATCGTCCCCACAATCAGGTGTTCCCTGGGCGCGCGCCTGCCACTTCGGAGGAATGGATCGAATTTCAAATCGATTTCCGCTCCAAAATCCATCCGGCAGCGCCGCAGCGCATCCCCCATATCCTCAAAACAAGGTGTCGGATCAGCGCCGCAGTCCACCAGGAATATGTAGCGGCAACCGCGCTCGATGAGCGAATAGAGCGCGCTGTTCTCGAAATGGCCCCCATCGGTCAAATAACAGTAGTCCGAAAGATCGTTGGTCTGCGAGATGAATTCGCGCAGCGTGTAATACGGCCAGAGCTTTGCCTGCGGCGACTGCCAGGCTTTCATACTCGGCGTCGGCGCCCAATAACCGAGCCGCACATTGGTCAGCGTCATCAGCATCGCCAGCGCGGCCGATGGCGTCTTGGTCCCCATATTGGGGCTGGCGGCGGCCCCGGAAATTGCCACCGCCGTTCCCAGCGTCATCTTCCCGTCCATGTAGCGCTTGCTGTCGCGATATCCCGTTCGCAGCGAGCCACAATAAAGCTGCGACAGCGTGAAATAGGCCGCGTGTCGCTGTGCCGTGGTGAGATCGCTGCCGCCCACGAGGTTGAGAGTGGTGTTGACCAGGTGGTAGGGCGCGCCACGCTCACAGTTCTTGAGCTCATGCAGGTACAGGTCATCCCTGGTGGCGCTTTCGGTGATGTCGCGCCGGTCTTTTCCACGATTGGGGTTGGAGGCTCCCAGATACGCACGGACCAGCCGCACCTTGTAGAAGGCATGGAGCGAAAGCCAGTTGGGATCCGTCGTCCACCCCAGCGGAATGACCCAGGCCACCGCCAAAAGCACCACCTGCACCACCAGGAATCCAATCCACAGACGACGAAGCGAAGCCAGGTTCTGGAAGTCAAAGCCCATCAGGATGATCGACGTGATGAGCAGGACGACCGACAATCCCATCGCCAGCTTTGCCGCCGGCCGCCCCCAGGCCGCCAGCCGCGCTTTCTCCTTCCGCCAAAACACGGTGAAGATGACAACACACAACAGGTCAATGCCGACAAAAACCAGTGGCGACGCCGAATGCGTCGGGGCCATGGCTTCAAGAAACAGATGCCCCGCCCAGGCCGCCCCCAGCGCCAACACCCCCAGCACCAGCACCGGCGTCACGCCGAATACCATCTGCGCCGGCCACGAAGGCTTGGCCCGCCGATCGGCTCCGCCTGCGGGAGCGCCCTTGATCGATGTGAAGAGAAGCCCCGCCAGCGCTGAAATCAGTGTCGTCCACCCGCCAGCTCGCAGCCAGCCGCCACCCACATTAAATACGTAACCCACGATCAGATGCCCGAATCCCGCAAGGGCCAATACCGCCGATACCAGCATCATCAATTGCAGCACATGAACATGTGCCCGAATAATCTTATTGCGGCGCTCATGCCCGTTGTCTTCGTCATTGGGCGCGAAAATCTCCGGATATCGCCACTTCAGCGCCACCAATCCGGCGATGATCCCACCGAAAAACCAGAATCCCACCTGGAGCAACTCAACCCCCTGGCTTCCCTTCCCGTGGTGCCTGAATAACCAGATCACATAGCTAAGAACCAGAATCGCCCCGAGCATGATTGGTGCCAGGAACAACAGACCCGCACCCCTGCCCACCTCGGCCTGAACTGTGCGAAGCCACATAAAGGTCAAAAACACCAGCAGCGCAAGCATCGCTGCCGGGATGGCGGCCGCAAAAGCCAAGCGGCCCTTAAATTGCCGCCAATAAATCGCCCGTTCTGCTTTAACCCGCTCTTCCGGTTGCACCTTCTCCGATTCAGAACCCGCCTGCTGCGTGGTTGGCGGCGTCTCCCGCTGCCCGGATGCATTCCATAACGCATCGCTGCTGGCGAAAGATCGTTCTCCGCGCCCATCGAGATGCATGGTGCCGGGTTCCAGAACGAAGAAAATCCGTCCCACCATCACCGCCGCGAACAGCA
>JBGPEF010000359.1:0-5982 GCA_041482675.1 Tepidisphaeraceae bacterium
CATCATGACCGACGATCACGCCGCCCATGCCCTGAGCTGCTACGGGAGCCGGATCAACAAGACGCCGAATCTGGACCGAATCGCGACGGGAGGGATGCGCTTTGAGAATTGCTTCGTCACCAACGCCCTCTGCGGGCCAAGCCGGGCGACGCTGCTGACGGGAAAATATTCCCACGTGAACGGCTTTCGCGACAACAAGGCCGATGCCAGATTCGATGGCTCGCAGGTGACGTTTCCCAAGCTCCTTCAGAAGGCGGGATATCAAACAGGAATCATCGGCAAGTGGCATTTGGGGAGCGATCCGACGGGTTTTGACCTCTGGAGCATCCTGCCGGGGCAGGGGCGATATATCGACCCGGTGTTTCTTGAAAATGGGCAGAGAAAAGTAATCAAGGGTTATGCGACGGATGTGATTACTGACAAAGCGCTTGATTTTCTACGCACCCGGCCGGCCGAGAAGCCGTTCTGCCTGCTCTATCATCACAAGGCGCCGCATCGCGAATGGACGCCCGATGCGAAGCACGCGCAGCTTTACGAAGACCAGGAAATTCCGCTGCCAGAGACCTTTGATGACGATTACAAAAATCGCGCTTCGGCGGCCGCCCAGCAGGAGATGACAATAGAGCGGCATCTGACCGCGACCGATCTGAAGCAGCCAATTCCTCCCGGCCTGGAGGGCGCTGCGCTGAAGAAATGGAAATACCAGCGCTACATCAAGGATTATTTGCGCTGCATCGCCTCGGTGGATGACAACGTGGGGCGGGTGCTCGATTATCTGGAGACCAGCGGCCTGGCCGAGAATACGATTGTGGTTTACACCTCCGACAACGGCTTTTTCCTGGGCGATCACGGCTGGTTTGATAAACGGTTCATGTATGAAGAATCGATGCGCGTGCCGCTGATGGTGAGATATCCGGGGAAAATCGTGGCGGGATCGGTGAGCAAAGACCTGGTGATCAATGCCGACTTCGCGCCGACAATTCTGGATTACGCCGGCCTGCCAGCGCCGGCCGAGATGCAGGGGCGAAGTTTGCGGCCGATTCTCGAGGGCAAACCGCCGGCGGATTGGCGGAAATCCGCTTATTACCATTACTACGAATTCCCCCAGCCGCATCACGTTCATCCGCACTACGGCGCGCGCACCGACCGATATAAATTGATCTACTACTACACGCTCAAGGAATGGGAGCTGTTTGACCTTCAGAAAGACCCACACGAGCTGAAAAGTGTTTACGATGATCCGGCGTATGCGCAAGTGCGCGAGGATCTGACCAAAGAGCTCAAGCGGCTCCGTGCCGAGTTGAAGGATACCGATGGAGAGTGAGGATTTGCCCCAGGACCTGACGTTCAACGATCCGGCCATCACCGGCCGGCCGCAGAACCTCCCTCTATCCCGCGAGCCCAAGCCGGAGCCGGTTTTGACGCCGATGCAAAAGCTGCGTGACGTGGCGATCGGCCTGTTTCTCGTGGGGGCGTTCTTCGCGGCACTGTATGCGATGAGCCTGTTGATCACCGGCGCGCGCGGGAAGTAAAGCGGGCGATCCCCTATAATGCGAGGATGGCCAGTCATCGAACCGAGCGTGACTCGATGGGGGAAATGCAGGTGCCGGCGGATGCGTATTACGGGGCGCAGACGGCACGGGCTGTCGAAAACTTTCCCATTTCCGATTTGCGATTCAACCGGCGATTCATTGCCGCGCTGGGGCTGATCAAATCGGCCGCCGCCGAGGTGAATCACCGGCTGGGGCTGCTGGATGATAAGAAGAAGTCGCTCATCCAGAAGTCCGCGCAGGAAGTGATCGATGGCAAGCTGGATTCGCAATTCGTGGTGGACATCTTTCAAACCGGGTCGGGCACTTCGACCAACATGAACGTCAATGAAGTGATCGCCAGCCGCGCCAATGAGATGGCCACCGGCCAGCGCGGCGGCAAGGAGCCGATCCATCCCAACGATCACGTGAACATGGAGCAGTCGTCCAATGATGTGATCCCCACGGCCATGCACGTGGCGGCGGCCATGGCGATGAAGGAATCGCTCGTCCCCGCGCTGCAACATCTCGCCGCCACGCTGGAGAAGAAGTCAAAACAGTTTGACGACATCGTGAAAATCGGCCGCACTCATTTGCAGGATGCCACGCCGATTCGCCTCGGGCAGGAATTGTCCGGATATGCGGCCCAGGCGTCGCTTGGCGTGATGCGGGCGCAAAAGGCGATCAATGCCCTGCGCGAATTGCCGCTGGGCGGCACGGCCGTCGGCACCGGCATCAACTCGCATCCCAATTTCGCCGCCCAGGCCATCGCGCAGATCGCACAACAGTCGGGAATCGAATTCGTCGAGGCGAAAAATCATTTCGAGGCACAAGCGGCCAAGGATGCCATTGTCGAAGCCTCCGGCCAGCTTAAAACCATCGCTGTTTCGCTCACCAAGATCGCCAACGACATCCGCTGGCTCGCCTCCGGGCCGCGATGCGGCATTGGCGAGATTTCCATCCCCGCGACCCAGCCCGGTTCTTCCATCATGCCCGGAAAAGTAAATCCGGTGATGAGCGAGATGATGCTCATGGCCGCCGCGCAGGTGATCGGCAACGATGCGACGATCACATTCGCCGGCAGCGGCCTGGGCAGCACGTTTGAGCTGAACGTGATGATGCCGGTCATGGCCTACAACATTCTCCAGTCGATCGAATTGCTGGCGCGGGCGGCGCGCGTCTTCGCCGATCGCGCGGCGGCCGGGATCGAGGCGAATCGCGAACGCTGCGAGCGCATGGTTGAAGAGAGCCTGGCCATGTGCACCAGCCTCGCTCCAAAAATCGGCTACGACAAAGCCGCCGACATCGCCAAGGAGTCGTTCAAGACCGGCAAGACCATTCGCCAGATTGCCCTCGAGCGGAAACTGATGAGCGAAGCCGAACTGAACAAGCTGCTCGATGCGAGGCGCATGACTCAGCCCCAGGCCGACATGATCGGCAGCGGTGGGGGGTGACAAATGAATTTCTTTTCGAAACTGATCCGGGGGAAGGCCGTTGCCACACCGCTGGAACGCTTCTGGATCTGGTTTGAGACAAATTCCGAACGGCTCTGGAATATTCCCGATGATGTTGGCGATCGGAAGCTCTTTGACGAACTGAGTAGTGAACTCCGGCGGGCGGCGCCGGGCCTGACGTGGGAACTCTCCAGAGCGCAAAACGGCAAGAGAGAGTTTGTAATAAGCGCGGATGGCCAGCGGGAACGTTTTCCGCTGGTTAAACGTATCGTAGCGGCGGCGCCGACGCTTGAGCGTTGGGTGATTACGGCTTTCCGCCCGCGGGATCCCATCGGTAACCGTATTGTTATGGGTGAGGTTCAACTTAATCCCGATGACATCTGGTTTGGTAGTAAGCTTGGCGCTGGCGGAAGTGTCGAACTGATATTTGCCGTGCGCGGGTTGACGGAAGATAACTTTAATCAACTCATGCCTGCCGTGATTATTCTCATGGATGGTGCGATCGGAGAATATGATGCGGTGATGAAGGTCCGAAACGTCTATCCGGCAGCGCTCCCTCCGGATCCGGGGGCCGCCGGACTTCGCCCTTTCAAGGATCTTCCATCGTTCATAGATACTGTTCCATACCCATAGGAAAACTGCGAGCAATGATCGCGCATCCCGTGCGGTGAAAAAATCGCAGCCAACGGGCGTATTTCATGGTAACCGTGAACGCGAAAGATTTTATCGACCCCAGTGGATCAATTGTCGAGAGCGCCTCACGTCTCAGTTTGGCGGTAGTGCATTCCCTTAGAACCGCCGATGTGGTCCAAATCTCTATGGAGCAAGTACCGGGTGCATGCACCCGCAAGTTATTTCAATCTGCTGCTTGCCCGAATTGCTGAAGAATTCGGCGTTGGCGCGATAACCAATCGTATCTGTTTCAAGTGGGAGTCCGCGGCCCAAGAATTTGTCTTCAAGCGGTCGCTACTCGCCGTGCAGATGTCGCAGTTGCGATGAAAAGGCATCTTAGAGTATGGAGAAGTTACAA
Source organism: Tepidisphaeraceae bacterium (assembly GCA_041482675.1). GTDB lineage: Bacteria > Planctomycetota > Phycisphaerae > Tepidisphaerales > Tepidisphaeraceae > JBGPEF01. Next base: position 4,014 of record JBGPEF010000359.1, read on the forward strand.
ATCGGCCTCATCGGCTGTGGCGCGATCAGCGGCGCGTATCTGACACATTCTCGCACCTTCCCTGTTCTGAATATCGTCGCGTGCTCGGACATTGATCTGGAGCGAGCGAAGTCGAAGGCGGCGGAGTTTGCCGTTCCGCGCGTGGGTTCGGTTGATGAAATTCTGGGCGATGATGAGATAGAGGTTATTCTCAATCTGACCGTCCCGAAGGCTCATGCGGAGATTTCGCTGCGCGCGCTTGAGGCCGGGAAGCGCGTTTATTCGGAGAAGCCGCTGGCGATCACGCCGGCCGAGGGCCAAAAGATTCTTGCCGCTGCCCGTGCGAAAAATCTCAGGGTCGGGTGCGCTCCGGATACGTTTCTCGGCGCGGGGTTACAGACGGCGCGAAAAGTGATCGATGATGGGGCGATCGGCCGGCCTGTGGCGTTCACGGCGTTCATGATGTGCCCGGGTCACGAGCATTGGCATCCCAATCCGGAGTTTTTCTATGAGCCGGGCGGGGGGCCGATGTTCGACATGGGGCCATATTACCTGACGGCGCTGTTGAATTTCTTCGGCCCGATTCACCGCATCATGGGCGCTGCGTCGATCGCGATTCCGCAGCGCACAAACCTGGAGGGAGCCCGGATTGCCGTGCAAACACCCGATCACATCTGCGGGACGATCGAATTCAAGAACGGTGTCGTGGGAACAATGATCACATCGTTCGCGACAAGGTTTCCGCAGTACGACACCAATCAGCCGATCACCATTTACGGGACAGAAGGGACCTTGAAAGTTCCCGATCCAAACGTGTTCGACGGACCAGTGCATCTGCGGCGGAAAGATGACCCGGAATTTGCGGAGATGCCGCACACGTTTCCCATTGGTTATGGCCGCTCGGTCGGGCTCGCCGATATGGCCTACGCGCTCCGCTCCGGCCGCCCGCATCGCGCCGGCGGCGAGCAGGCCTATGCGGTGCTGGAAGCCATGGAGGCATTTTTGGAATCGTCAAAACAAGGCCGAGCCATCGAGCCGCGGGCGAAATACCAGCGGCCCGAGCCGATGCCGGACCGGCCGCTGCAAATGCTGGATTAGCGTTCTCGATTTCCCCCCCATCCGAACCCCTGCGCGCGCTCTGCGTAATTCAAGTGTGCTTTGATTCACAGAAGTTTCCGGGGATGCACTGATCGGAAATTCGATCGTTGCCATCCAGACGAAGCCCGTGCGAAGCACCGACTCCTCGAGTATTCCCACCAGGGTTTACTAACCCGACTACTGCCACGGTCAATGACGACGCCGCCGTCTGGGCGATGGCGGCGTCGATTGTCCTCCGGAGGGACCGGCCCCAGGGCCTGACCGTGAAAACCCGAAAGCCCCCGCTGGTATGCTCGGGGGCTTTCTTCTTTTGATCAGCACGCAGCGGCCTTAAGATGAAGTCGATGCAGTCGCTGTGCGATCATGATGTGGATTCCCTCGCCACGCTGTTTTCAGCCTGGGGATTCAAACCGATTCAAGCCGCGAAGCTGCTGCGCGCTTTTTATGAGGGTGATGGCGAACTCGATTGGCAGGAGTTGCGTCTGGGGAAGCAGCTTCAAGCGCGGGTTGAGGCCGAATTGCGACTCCGTGCATCGCGATTGCTCACCACCCGCACCAGCGTTGATGGGACCAGCAAATTTCTCCTCGGTTTTGATCGCGGCGGGGCCGTCGAATGCGTGTTAATGCCGGCCTATGACCCGACGCGCGCCGCCGGGTGCGTCTCATCGCAAATCGGTTGCGCCATGGGCTGCGACTTCTGCGCCAGCACCAAAGCCGGCCTGGAGCGCAATCTGGAAGCGGGAGAAATCGTCGAGCAATTTCTCACGCTCCGCCTCTTGATCAGGTCGCGACAGGTCGAAGCGGAGTATACCTGCTAGAAAGGCTGGTATCTCGCAGGGGGCCAACACGACGGGTATGACCGTGAGAGGAACGGTCCCAGCCAACTGCTGAC
>JBGPEF010000360.1:0-5971 GCA_041482675.1 Tepidisphaeraceae bacterium
CAAGGAGATCGCGGCCGTTACCGGGGTGCCGATAGGTACGGTCATGTCGCGCCTTGCTCGCGCTCGCCGGCGCTTGGCGCAATTGTTGTCCCACGAGGGTAAGGAATTCGCTGAGGAGGCAGAGGAGTGACCATGGACTGCGAAGACGCCCGCGATCTACTCCACGCCTACGCCGACAACGAACTCGACGCGATGACTTCGCGCGAGCTGGAGGCGCATCTGCGAGATTGTCCCGGCTGCGCGCGGGCATTTGCCGCCGACCGTGCAGTGAAGACGGTGGTTGCAAATCCGGCGTTGTTGCATACCGCGCCCGCTGCGCTGCGCGATCGGCTCCTCGCCAGTGGTGTGTTCTCGTCGTTAAGTACGAAAACAGAACATGAACGTGTAAGAATCCCGCGGCGTATGCTGGCCTTGGCCGCTTCGCTGATGATCGTCGCCGGCCTGACCTGGTTTTTGCTTAGCATCCTCGCCCGCCCGGGTGCAAATGCGCTTGTCGCCCAGGCGGCGCTGGCATCGCACCTGCGGTCATTGCAGGCGGACGCTCATCTCCTGGACGTGCAATCAACCGATCAGCACACGGTCAAGCCCTGGTTCGCAGGCCGGGTGGATTTTGCGCCGCCAGTGCGCGATTTGGCTGGCCGGGGCTTTCCGCTGATGGGCGGCCGGCTCGACTTTCTGCGCGATCGACCCGTTGTGGCGCTGGTGTATCGCCGCAACAAGCACGTGATCAACCTGTTTATCTGGCCCGGCGAAAGTGGCAAGAGCGATGCCGAACGACAGGGCTATCACCTCGTCCATTGGAGCGATGGCGGCATGACCTTCTGGGCAGTCTCCGATTTGAACGCCCCTGAGTTGCACCAGTTCGCCGACCTGTTCCGCGCTGAGTCATCCCCGGCGACCAAACCTTAATCGAGCTCCCACCTCAGAACCGCGTGTTCGTCCAAGAAATTCCGCGCGCGGGGAATAACCTCGTGGCCTCCTTCGTCTGGTTCATCGAAAGGAACATGAGATGAATTCACGTTTTCGATGGATGAGCGTATGCCTGGCCGCCATAGCAGCCGGGCTGTTTTTTGTGGCCGTCGACATGGCGGAACCGGGCATCGGCTCCGGCGCCACAACGGCGCCCGCGCCAACCACGGCGCCGGATGTCCCGACAACGGCAACGGTGGAAATCGACAACTTCAACTTCAAGCCAAGAGAGCTGACGGTGAAAGTGGGTGCAACCGTCACGTGGGTCAACCACGATGACGTTCCGCACACCGCGACCGTCAAGGGGAAAAGCCCCGCGTTCGATTCCGGGATGCTTGATACCGACGATAAGTTTTCGTTCACGTTCAAGAAGCCGGGCACATACCCCTACTACTGCAAAGTTCATCCGCACATGACCGCGACGATCGTCGTCAAATGAGCGGCCGGCGGACAAAGCAACAATAAACTTTTGGGATAACAGGAGCACAACGTGTCAAAGTACATCAAGAAAGACGAATCGAAGGATGGAATCGATCGCCGCGGGTTCCTCAACTGCATGGCCTGGGCAGGGGCCGGGATGGTGTGGGCAATGCAGGGCGGCATTCTCCGGTCCAGGGCGTTTGGAGCGGACCTGGCCGGAATCGCAGGCGCCGACTTCACCTTTGCGCAGGTAAGCGACAGCCACATCGGTTTCAACAAAGGTGTCTACAGTGACGTGGCGGGCACGTTTGGGCAGACGATAGATCGGGTCAACGCGCTGCCGAAACCGCCATCGCTGGTGTTGCACACCGGGGATCTGACGCACCTGTCCAAGCCCGCGGAGTTCGACACGGTTGCGCAGATGATGAAATCCATCAAGACCGGCCAGTCATTCTACGTGCCGGGCGAGCACGATTACTTCGTCGACAACGGCCAGGAGTACCTGGATCGATTCGGCAAAGGCACGCGCGGCAGCGGGTGGCAGAGCTTCGACTTCAAAGGCGTTCATTTCGTCGGACTGGTAAACGTCGCGAACCTGAGCAACGGCCAGACCGCTCTGGGCGTGCTGGGTGATGAACAGCTTGAATGGCTGGAGAAGGATGTCGCCGGCATGAAGGCCAGCACACCCATCGTCGTGTTCGCGCACGTGCCTCTGTGGACGGTGTACGAGAAGTGGGGCTGGGGCACGCAGGACGCCGGACGGGCGCTAGGCCACTTGAAGCGGTTCGGATCGGTCACCGTCCTCAACGGGCATATTCATCAGATCCTGCAAAAGGTCGAGGGAACCGTGTCATTCCACACCGCCCGCTCGACCGCGTTTCCGCAGCCCGAACCGGGGAAGGCGGATTCTCCGGGACCCATGAAAAACGTGGCGGCGGAGAAACTCAAAAGCTACCTGGGCCTGACTCGGGTGGATTATGTTGAGCATACCGGGATGCTGGCAACAACTGACTTGACGCTGGCGGATGCGGCGGCGGCGCGACGGCTGTGAAGGCGGAGGAAATCGGTCGTCTGCACGTTTCAATTTCCGTCCCTCGTCCCTCGCCCCTTCTCTTGGTACATTCTCCCCTCACGGCCGGCCTTCGCCCCCGGCCAGGGGAAGCGCCCTATGGAAGAATCCATTTTCGCCAAGATCATTGCCCGAAAGATACCGGCCAAGATTGAGTATGAGGATGATGGTTATATTGTGATCCATGACATCAAGCCGGCCGCGCCGGTGCATGTTCTGGTGATTCCGAAGAAGCAGATTGCCAGTCTGAATGAGATTGGGCCGGAGGATGCGAAGGTGGTGGGGGGGTGTTTTGTGGTGGCCAAGAATGTGATGAAGAAGCTGGGGCAGAGCGACTATCGCACGGTGTTTAACTGCGGGGCGATGGCCCAGCAGACGGTGTTTCATCTGCATTTGCATGTGATGGCGGGGCGGCAGTTTAGCTGGCCGCCGGGATGAACCTGGCACGGGCGTCTCGCCCGTGAGTTTAATGACGTACCACGGGCGAGGCTGCTGTGGCAGATTTATTGAGAAGAAGACACGGGCAGGATGCCCGTGGTACTTAATAGGAAACACGGGCGAGACGCCCGTGCCACGGTTATGACGTACCACGGGCATCTTGCCTGTGAGAATTGCGGGTCACGGGCGAGGCTGCTGTGGCAGATTTATTGAGAAGAAGACACGGGCAGGATACCCGTGGTACCTAATAGGAAACACGGGCGAGACGCCCGTGCCACGGTTATGGCGGGAAATCATCCAAGGCGAATCGCGGTATTCCCGGGGCAGTTTGACCCGATCACCAATGGTCACCTCGATGTGATCCGGCGGGGGGTTGAGCTGTTTGATCAGGTGATTGTGGCCGTGGGGACCAATCCGGAAAAGCGGGAGCTGTTCACGCTGAATGATCGGCTGGAGATGATCACCGAGCTGCTCCGCTCGATTCCGGGGGCGAAGGCGGCCAAATATGAGGGGTTGACGGTTGATTTCGTCCGGTCGGTCAATGCGACGGTCATTCTGCGGGGGATTCGGGATGTGTCGGATCTGCGCTATGAGTTTCAACTGGCGCTGGCCAACCGGGCGGTGGGGGGGGTGGAGACGGTATTTATAATGACCGGGGACCAATATGCCCTGACCTCCAGCAGCCTGATCCGGCAGGTGGTGGCGTTGGGGGCCGATTTGGAGAAACTGGAACCACTGGTCCCCAAGATCGTTATAGCCCGGCTGAAGAAGATGCAGAAGCGGGGGATCAATCTGCGGGTGCTGGATCCGGACACGCCGGCCACATAATTGGCCTATGGAGAGAGGGGGGTTGCACCGATGGGCTTGGACCGATGGGGGGGATTGGAGAAATCGGGCAGTTTTTGCTTTCTATTGAGATTTTCTTGCATAACCGGCGCGCGATGGGTTATACTTTCGCTCGTTGGTTGGCAAGAAATGCGCTGCGCGGTTTTCGCGGGGGCGCACCAAGTGGTTGTGGTTACCCGATTTAACTTGAGCTTAGTGAACGAGGGTAGTAAACGCGGGTTGGTAAGCGCGAGTTAGTAAACGCGGGTTGGTAAACGCGGGTTAGTTAATCTTGGGAAAAGGTTTGTCCGGCGACGGTCGCCGGCAAGCATCGTCATTCGTGCGGAGTTTCAGAGGCAAGTCGACGGTCGTTTCGCGATCGGTGCACGTGTAAAGCACTCATCCATTCCTTTTTCGTGTCGACTGGCTGTCTTTTTCTCCGGCGAACATATGAAAGGAGCGTCGCCATGACGCAAAAGAATTGTCGCCGCACAAGGGAATCCCGTAATGGGGGTTTCACCCTTGTGGAACTGCTAGTCGTGATCGGCATCATCGCGTTGCTGATCAGTATTCTGCTTCCGGCACTCAATGCCGCGAAGGAACGGGCCAATCGCGTGAAGTGCTCGAGCAACCTGCGCCAGATCGGCCAGGGCCTGCTGCTTTATGCGAATGACAACAAGGGTGTGTATCCCCGCACTCCGGCCAACACCACAGGCACCTACACCTGCTTCACCGCCGGCGGTACTTCGACGGCAACGGATCCGTTCGGCACAGGTGGCCCGACGGTGAATGACGTGACGGCCGCGCTCTTCCTGCTGGTGCGCAATGCGGACATCAACCCTGAAGTCTTCATTTGCCCCTCCAGCAACCAGGAGAAGGACACGCTGAACAACAAGCCCGCGAATCTGCGCTGCAACTTCACCAGCAACCAGAACCTGAGCTATTCCTACACCAATCCTTATCCCGCTGATGCGGCGATTGGCGTGGGCTATAAGGTCAACGGCAACGTGCCGGCCGACTTCGCGATCTGCGCTGACCGCAATGACGGCGATCAGATCATGACCGTGAACTCCGCCTCGGCCGCCTCCGAGCAGAAGAAGATCAACAGCAAGAATCACGAAGGTGATGGCGAGAACGTGCTGTTCAATGATGGCCATTGCGAATGGACCACCTCAGCCTGGGTAGGTGCCAACAAGGACAACATCTACAGCAAGGCCACGGTTGCCGGTACGCCTCCGACGCAGGTGTCGCCGAACGCGGGCAGCGCGGGCTGGCCGACGACGGGCGCCAACGCGACGCCGTCGCTCGATCTGGATACGATCCTGATCCCCTGCAAGGGCAACGGATTCCCGTGATCGACGTGAGATGGTTTTGATTTGCAGATTCGCACCCGCCCTGGCCAACCAGGGCGGGTGCTTTTTTTTCGGCCGCTTGTAAGTGTGTCTGGCCTGACTAAACTTATTTGCCTCCGCGAGATGCGGATGACCGGGGTGTAGCTCAGCTTGGTTAGAGCGCGTGGTTCGGGACCACGAGGTCGCAGGTTCAAATCCTGTCACCCCGATTTTCCCGTTTTTGCTCAATCGGCTCCAGTAGGCAGCGCCGGGAAGGCCGCGCCAGGGACTCCGTGTTGGTGAGAAGGGAGGAGACGTGCTTGGAACCGCGGAATTGATCGCCTTCGTGCCCACGCGTGATCCGCAGAAGTCGCGACGTTTCTACGAGCAAACGCTTGGGCTGGAGTTCGTCAGCGAGGATGCATTCGCCCTCGTTTTCAAAGCAAATGGTGTGACGATTCGCATCGCGAACATCTCCAACGTTGACGTGAAATATTTCGCACCTTCTCCATTCACAATTCTCGGTTGGCATGTTTCAAGCGTTCAGGCCACCGCACAGGCTCTTCGCGAGAAGGGAATCGAGCTCGTGAGATTTCGAGGAATGGATCAGAACTCCCTGGGGATCTGGCGTTCCCCTGGGGGAGCGCAAGTGGCGTGGTTCAAGGATCCCGACGGTAACATTCTGTCCATCACAGAGATTTAAACTCGAATTCAGCAGCCGCTGGCCAAGGTTTAGAGGAGCGGGTCGATTGGAGGCTGTCGACGCCACTCGGCACGGCGGCTGAAGCCGCCCCTACGGGAGGAGGGGGACGAAGAGGGGGACGGAGAGGTGGAATTGGGCGTGGGGTGCGTTCATTTCAGGTCGCGGGTCAGGTCGGGAGAGGGGGGAACGAGGTCGCGGGGTTTGTGGTTGGCGGGG
>JBGPEF010000361.1:0-5968 GCA_041482675.1 Tepidisphaeraceae bacterium
AACCAGCTTTCCGGCGGACAGAAGCAGCGCGTCGCGATCGCGCGCGCATTGGTTGCCCGGCCGGCGATCTTGCTGGCCGATGAGCCGACAGGAAATCTCGACAGCGCTACCAGCGAAGAAATCCTGGCGCTGTTTGATGAGCTGTATCGAACGGGGCAGACGATCATCATGGTGACGCATGAGGCGGACGTGGCGAGGCACGCCCGGCGGATCATCCGCATGAAGGATGGGAAGATTGTGTCCGATCTTCCATCGGATCGGGATGCGGCACTGAGCGCGGCGCATCCGCCAGCGCCGCAGGTCCCCGTGGCCGAGCAGGCGCCTTCCAGCGGTGAAAGGGGGCCGGCATGGGCCTGATCCGACTCCCCTTCGTGATGCTGGTTCTTGTCTACCAGAGCATCGTGCTTGCCCTGGGGCAGATCTGGGCCAACAAGGTGCGCTCCACGCTGACGACCATCGGCATTGTCATCGGCATCGCGTCGGTGACGGCGGTTGTGGCTGTTCTCACGGGGCTGCGCAGCAATGTGCTGAGCGAGTTTGAGAGTTTTGGCACCAACAAGATCTTTATCTTTCCCGACTGGCGCGGGGCGCGGCGGGCGAATGTTCCCTGGCAGCGGATCATGTTCCGGCCGGAACATTTCGACGGCCTGGTCGAGCATTGCCCGTCGGTGGCGCATCTGACGCGAATGAACGGTTTGGGGGGCAATAATCCGGTGTCGTATGCCGGTCGAAGCGAGCCGAATCCGGAGATCTGGGGCATCGAGCCGTCCTGGCACAAGATCGAGAACCGCGACGTCATCATGGGCCGCCAGTTCAGCCTGATCGACAACGAGCACGCGCGGCCGGTCTGCATCATCAATGTCAAAACCCAGGAGAAGCTGGGACTGCCCAAGGACCCGATCGGCGAGACCATCATCGTCAGCAAGGCGCGGTTTCTGGTCGTGGGCGTGATCGAAAGCAAGGCGCAGTCGTCCATGTTTGGCGAGAACCGCACCGGAGTCGAGGTTTATCTGCCCTTCCGCACCGTGCGGCAGATGCGACCGTGGGGCGGGATGCACGTGATCGCGGCCAGCAAATCGCCGGATGTCTCGGAGGAGGCGCAGGCGGAGATCAAGTTCTTCCTGCGCAAGAAGCGCAGCATCAAGCCGGGCGAAGCGGATACGTTTGGCGTGGAAGCGGTGCAGCAGTTCGTCGATCAGTTCCGCAAGATCTCGGCGACGGTGACGATGGCGGCGACGGGTGTCGTGGGAATCTCGCTGCTGGTGGGCGGGGTGGGGATCATGAACATCATGCTGGTTTCGGTCTCGGAGCGGACGCGCGAGATCGGGCTGCGCAAGGCGGTGGGGGCGCGGCCGTCGGCGATCCTGCTTCAGTTTTTGGTCGAGGCGATCATGCTTTGCTTCCTGGGGGGACTGCTGGGGGTGTTGGGAGGGCAGGGGCTCACCTCGGCGGTGGCGCAGATTCCCGATGCGCATCTGGAGAAGGCACACATTCCTGGCTGGGCGCTGGCGATGTCGTTTGGCTTTGCCGGCGCGGTTGGGCTGATTTTCGGCATGTTCCCGGCCATCAAAGCGGCGAGGCTCGACCCCATTGAGGCACTGCGGCATGAATGAGAAGCTTCGTAAGTCAATCCTATTCACGTTCGCACTCCTGGTGATTGCTCAACTGAGCGGATGCATCGCGCGATTTGGAACCGGCGGCACCGGCGAGCTGGTGGTGCCGCGCCAGCAATTGCGGGAGATCAGCACGACGGACCTGAGCACCGTTGCGGTCGCTCCGCCAACCACCCAGGAGGCGACGACGCTGCCGACCACGCGCCCGGCGACGCGGCCGGCGGTGGCGGTTCCAGTCACAATCGAGGAAGCGCGGCGCTGGGCGCTGATGAACAACCTGGACCTGAAGGTGGCGGTGCTCAATCCCACCATCGCCCGCGAGACGCTGGGCGCGGAAGAGGCGCGATTTGAGTCGATCTTCTTTACCAACGTGAACTATTCGAAGAACGATGCGCCGACTTCCAGCAAGCTGAACAGCTCGCAGGCGGAGAGCGTCGGCGTGGAGGCGGGCGTGCGAGTGCCGCTTCAGACCGGAGGCGTGCTCCAGTTTTCGCTGCCGATGAATCGCTTTGAGACCAACAACCAGTTCTCGACGCTCAACCCCGCCTACACGGCCAACTATGTCGCATCGATCAGCCAGCCGCTGTTGCGCGGAGGGGGATTTGGGGTGAGCGCGCAGCCGATTCGCGTGGCGTTCTATGCGTATCAACAGAGCGAGGCGCGGACCAAGCTGGCGGTGATCGGAGTTCTGGCGGACATCGACCGGGTTTACTGGCAGCTTTACGCGGCGCGGGGCGCGCTGGAGGTGCGCAAGGCGGAGTATGACCTGGCGGCGGCGCAATTGGAGCGGGCGCGGCGGCAGGTGCGGGCGGGGACGATGGGAGAGCCCGAGGTGGTGCGTGCCGAGTCGGGGGTGGCCGACAGCCTGGAGGCGATCATCACGGCCGAGAACCTGGTGCGGCTGCGTCAGCGGGACATGAAGCGGATCCTGCGGCACCCGGGAATGGAGCTGGATTCGACGACGATCATCGTGCCGGCCACGCTGCCGGGCGCGCTGTTTTACAAGCTCGATCCCGAGCAACTGGTGCGGGTGGCGCTGGCGCAGCGGATGGAGATGCTGGACCTGGAATTGCAACTGGCGCAGCAGGCGGCCAACATCGGCGTGGCCCGAAACGAGTTGCTGCCGCTGGTGAATTTGAACTACACGTATAGCATCGCCGGCCTGGGCTCGTCGCTGAACAATGCGCTGGGGATGGCCGGCAATCACGACTTTGACAACCACCAGGTGGGCGTGACGGTGGAGGTGCCGATTGGAAACGAGGCGGCCAAGGCGCGGCTGCGGGGCGCGCTGGCCAGCCGGTTGCAGGTGCTGGCGAGCCGCGAGCAGAGGGCGGCGGCGATCACGCAGGAGGTCCTCGATGCCATGGACCGGCTGGAGGCCAACTGGCAGCGAATCATCGCGGCCCGCAAGCGGGTGATCTATTCGCAGCGGGTGCTGGATGTGGAGAACCGCCAGTTTGGGCAGGGGCTGCGCACCTCGACGGATGTGCTGGATGCGCAGACGAGGCTGGCCAATGCGCAGTTGTCGGAAGTGTCGGCGATTGCGGACTATCAGATCTCGCAGGTGGATATTGCGTTTGCGACGGGGACGGTGTTGGGGGCTTCGAAGGTGATTTGGGAGCCGGCGAAGGTGAAGAAGTGACTCATTTCCCGGGGGCGCGGAGAGCTCGCTTGATATTGCGCTTCCCATGCAGAACTCTGGCGACGTCGATACCATGAGATGCGGGGCGATACAGGATGAGGTAGTTGCCAACTGGAAAGCTCCGCAACCCGCGCGCCAGCTCCGGGCGCAGGGGGCCTCCTCCCGGGAACTCTGATAGCAACTGACAGGTCTTGTGGATTTTGGCGACGAACGAGTCTGCGGCGCGCGGATTATCCAGCGCGATGTAGGTCCAGATGTCTGAGAGATCATCCTCGGCATCGTCCGATAGATTCGCGGAGGGCATTGGTTGTTAGGTGTGCTTGCGAAGGGCGGCCAACTTGCTGCGTCCACGGCGGCGAATGCGCTTAAGAGCCGCGTCATCGAATGGAGTCGTACTGCCCGCTTCAATCTGGTCAATTCCGACGGCGACGAGGCTGCGAAGTTCAGCGAGGCGAGCCTTCTCAAGCTGATCGCGTTCCTGAAGCAGCCGAAGCCCTTCACGCACAACCTCGCTGGCGGTCTGGTACAGACCGGTCCGCACTTTCTTCTCCACAAACTGTTCGAGCCTGGGTGTCAATGAAACGTTCATTGCTAAAATATAACAGATTTTGACATCGGCGGCATCCCCCCCTTCGGTTGATCATTTGATTTCCACCTTCGGTGGGTTGGCCCAATCGTTGTAGAGGCGCTCGATGAGGTCCTTGTCCGGGCCGCCGTCGGCGACGATGAAGCGGTAGCGGGCGGTGTAGGGTTTGTTGGGGGAGATTTCCCAGTCGCCATCCTGGCTGGGGGCGAAGCAGAAGAAGGGCTCGGTGGGATTGAGGCGCATGGGCTGGGGGGAGCGGAAATTGTCGGGATGATCGAAGACGGCGACGCCGATCAATTCGCCGTCGGTTTTGCCGGAGATGTGGCACCAGCGGCCCTTGGTTTCATTGCCGTTGGAGCGGTCCTTGCCTTCGGAGGTGAGGAAGAAGCAGTTGGTTTTGGCCCACTGGCGATTGCCGCGGAAGCCGAGGCCGCCGTAGTGGTATTTGGGGAGCAGCAGCGGGCTTTGCGAGGCGCACTCCTGGTGGATTTGCAGGTCGAAGATGTAGAGCGGTTTTGGGCTGGCGACGGGGGCGTAGACGGTGACGTCCCAGGTCTCGTTGATGGCCGGTTTTTCGGGGGTGGCGGTCATGTCGATCATGCGGTGGTGGGTGCGGAAGCCGGCGCAGACGGGGCTGGAGAAGGTGTCGTCGAGTTTGACGAATTCGACGCGGCCGGTTTTCTGGCCCATGTTCCAGAAGTCGGGATGTCGGCCTTCGAATTCGGTTTTGGTCCAGGGGCTCCAGATGCCGTGATGATGTTTGTGATCGGGGGGATAGTCGTCGGTGAGGAGTTTGCCGGAGGGAGTGTAGACGGGGTGGATATAGCCGCCGCGGGTGAAGATGGCTTCGACGCCTTGCGGTGGAGTTTTGGGGTCGCCCTGGTAGGTGAGGATGGGTTTGTCGGCGGAGGAGATTTTGAGGACGTTGCCTTCGCGGGTGAGATTGATTTTGTCGGCTTTGGCTTCGCCGGGTTGGAGCTTGTAGGTGGCGGTTTTGTTGGCGGAGAGGTTGGGGAGGATGAAGGTGGCGTAATGGCCGGCGATGTAGAGGGGGAGTTCTTTGTTGTTGTCGGAGACCAGGCGCATTGGGCCTTGGGCGATGTCGGGGAGCTGGAAGGAGACGGGGACTTGGTTGCGGTCGGTGGGGCCGGCGGAGACGGTGAGGGTGTAGGAGTCGGCCGCGTGAGCGAGGGATGGGAGGATGATGATGATGGCGAGGGAATAGATGAAGCGGTGGAGCATGATTGGCTTCCTTTTGTTGGAATGGCTGTTTCGGTGAGATTTTGATCGGGAGGAGGAGGGTTGGCAATGGGTTCGTTTTGCAGCGGGGGCGGAGGGGGGTGGGGAGAAAAAAAGTGTTTGGAGGGGGTGGATTGGTAAGAGGATGATGGAGCTGGGGTTGTGAATTTTGGTCGGAGAAAAGGCGAGTCCTTTCCACGTCCTTTGCGAGTCCTTTTCAAGTCCATTTTGAGGCCGGGTCGAGTCCTTTCTGCGGTCGGATCGGGTCCGGGAGGGAGAAAAAGCGAGTCCCGGGTGAAGAGTGGAACGCAGATGACGCGGATGACGCAGATTTACGCAGATCGGAAATGAGGTGGGGGAATGGGTTCGTTTTGTAGTGCGCGAACATCGAACATCCAACATTGAACATCGAACATCGAAGGAGGGAGAGGGGAGGTTGGAAAATGGCTTCGTTTGGTAGGGCGGGAATGACCCAGAGTGAGCGCAGACCTTGGGCGGGACGCCCAAGCTACGAAGAGGCGGGGAGCTTCGGTGGCGGCGAAGATGGTGTCCGGCGGAGCCGGACCTACGTTGCATAAAACACCTCCCTCTATATATCCCCCGGTGTTGCGCGAACGGGCAGGTTTCGAGACGGGTGGCGCAACGGGAATGGAGAATTCGTAAGGGAATGTGAGAAAGATTTTTTTGAAAAAAGTCATATGGGCAACGGTCAGGCGCAACACGGAATGCGGGAGGAGTTTGAGGGGAATTACTATAGGATGGGGGATGCGAGGGGGGGGTGATTTGCAATTTGCGATTTGCAATTTGCGATTTTGGATTTTGATGGAGATGCGATGGGATTTGCGGTGGAGCTTTATTTTGATGGGCAGACGGAGAGGGCGCTGCGGG
>JBGPEF010000362.1:0-5967 GCA_041482675.1 Tepidisphaeraceae bacterium
CCTGGGGGGATTGATTCATTGAATCATTGAGTCATTGCCTCAGCGGCGGGGTATAATTGCGGAGGCGGGAGTTGTTCATGATGTATTTCATCGCGATGTTCGTGGATTCGGATGGGCCGCTGCTGATTGCGCTGGCGGTGGCAGCGCTGATGGTGATATTGGCGAGCTCGTCGGGAAAGAAGCGGCCGAGCCAACATCAACGGATCAGCCCGGAAAAGGCGCACACGTGCAGGGGTTGCGGGACGATGCATGCGGGGTATGCGAATTTCTGCCGGCGGTGCGGGCAGAGGCTGGGGTAGGGCCCCCAACCGCGGTAGGGTTCCCAACCGCCATCAATCGCGGTTGGGAGCCCTTACACGGCGGTTGGGGACCCTAGAAGCGGCGCCGCCGTGCATCCGAGGATGGGGGGAAATCAGAATCGACGAAAAGAAGGCTCCAATCGCGGTAGGGTTCCCAACCGCCATCAATCGCGGTTGGGAGCCCTTACTCGGCGATTGGAGGCAGTGATGTAAACAGGCATCTGAGGGGTCCGGACGCGGGAGGGCCCCCAATCCCGATCAATCGGGATTGGGGACCCCTTCTCAAGTGTGAACCCCGGCATGTCCGATAACTGGGCAATAGATGCTCAGTCAACTGGTGCAGGCTCTGGTGGTCTCCAAGAACGAAGCGGCAGATGACGTGCTGCTGGAGGCGATGCGCGCTGGGAATGAGGCGGAGAAGGCGCTGGCGCTCAATGCGTTGTTTCGCCGCGGCACGCTCAAGGGGCTGGGCGGCGTGGTGGAGCAATACGGTGATCTGCCCAGTGGGCTGCAAGGGGTGGTGCGGGGGAATGTGAAGCAGTTGCACGCAGCGCTGCGGGAATGCTCCAAAAACAGCCACCAAAAGGTGGTGCTGGCGGCCATCCGGCTGATCGCGGCGGGGAAGCAGGGGAAACTCACCTACATTCTGGCCGAGGGATTGCACGGCACCGATGATTTTCTGGCGAAGAACGCGTGCGATGCCATCGTGGAGTTGGCGCGGTGGGCAGCGACTTTGACGCGGAAATTGCAAAGGATGAATCCGCGCGGGGAAGGGCAGAGCGACGATAAAAAAGAGGATGCGGGGGATCCGGTCGAGATTTATGAGCAGTTGATGGCGGAACGGCCGGAAATTGAATATGCGGTGGCGCGGGCGATCGACGTGCATCGCGGAAAATATGGGACGGAACTTTTGCGGGCAGCGCTGCTGCTGGCGGACTGGCCCTTGAGCAAGACGCTGGCGATCCTGCACACGCCCAAGCACGGCGGTCAGAGCGCGATGGTGCGGCGGCTTCAGCAGACGCCGGATAGCGAGCACGTTGAGGCGTTTTTGCTGGGGGCGTCGCAGGGTGGGCTGCGGTCGCATTTTGGGGCCGCCTTCTCGCATATCGTCGAGCCGCCGGTGCTGGATGCGCTGCTGCGGAGGACGCACTGGCTGAAGGATGGGCAGCTTCAGATCTGCATGCACCAGGTGGCGCGAGGGGTGTGGTGGGATGATGCGGAATTGAGCCGCGATTTGCTGCGGCGCGATGATGAGGATGCGTCGCGGATCGGGGAATGGATCAGCGTGTCGGGGATGCACGATGTGATGCAGGATGAGCGGCTGGAGAAGCTGCGGCAGCACCTGGGAAATCATTTCATGGGACGGCTGCGGCTGCTGCGGCTGGCGATGAGGCGGCCCAAGGGGGCGTCGATGGCGCTGCTCAAGGCATTCCTGCCTGATCCGGATGAGCGGCTGGCGCGGCTGGCGGTGCGGGAGATCGTGCGGCGGCGGCCGGTGGATTTTGAGAACATGTTGATCAAGCTGACGACGACCGCGCCGGATTCGGTGCGGAGGGTGATCAGCCGGGCGGTGGGGCAGGTGGGATTTGACAATTTCTGGGAGCGGTGGGACCGGCTGGATGGCGAGACGCGCAAGGCCGCGGGGCGGGCGATGCTGAAGGTTTTGTCGGATGGACTCAAGCGGCTGGAGCGGAAGATTCGCGGCGGGCCGCTGGAGCAGCGGATCAAGGCGATATCGATTGCCCAGGAGCTGGGCGTGGCCGATTCGCTGGAGGCGGTGTTGACGCAGGCGTGCGCTGATCCGAACCCGAAATTGCGGAGCAAGGCGGTGGCGGTGCTGGCGGAGATCAAGGGGATGCCGCCGGAGGCTGTTCTGGAGAAGGCGCTCAACGATGTGGATCCGCGGGTGCGGGCCAACGCGATTGAAGTTCTGGAGGCGAAGCATCGGGTCGAGTTTGTGCCGCTGCTGGCCTCGCGGGCGCGATCGCCGCACAGCCGGGAGCGGGCCAATGCCATCAAGGCGCTGGCGAGCATGCGGGTGGGGGCGGCCGCGCCGCAGTTGATCAGCATGATGCAGGATGAGCGGTCGGAGCACCGGATTTCCGGGCTGTGGGCGATGCGGGAGATCGGGGTGTGGAACATGATCAACGAGGTGGGGAAACTGGCGAAGGATGATCCGAACCTCCGGGTGCGGAGGTACGCGATGACGGTGCTGCGGAGCGTGGCGGAGATGATCCAGAAAACGAAAAAAACGGCAAGCTGATGGAGAATTGATGCTGCGATCGATCATTCAATTTCAGATGGGAATGCTGGCCACAAAGCAGGTGAAGCTGGAGGATGTCTTTCAGAGCACCAAGGACAGCATGAGCCAGGAGGCCGGGCCGGAGCGGTTGATCGCCCTTGGCCTGGGGGCGGTGGTGGTGGTGGTGGTGCTGATCTTCCTGCAAAAACGGGTGAAAGCGGACGTGGTGGCCAAGCCGGTGAACCATCAAAGCCGGCTGATCAAGGAAGTGATGAAGACGGTGGCGCTCAAAGAAGCGGAGATGAAGCAGCTCAAGCAATTGGCCAATGAGGCCTCGTGTTCGAACCCGCTGGTGCTGTTGATGTGCCCATCCCTGATGGCCAAGGCGCTGGCGGGCAAGTCGGCCGAGGAGAGGAAGGCGATCGCGCCGATGATCAAGAAGCTGACGGCGGGGAATGAATAAATTTTTGATTTGCGATTTGCGATTTGCGATTTGAAATCCTGAAAAGAGAAACGCGGGCTGCTCCAAAAGGAGCAGCCCGCGTTTTTTTTGCATGGAAATTGCTTTAGTCGCGGACGCGGAAGAGGACGGTGCGGTGGTGGGCGACCTTGCGGGGCTTGTGGTGTCGAAGCCCCGGATGTACATCCGGGGTTCCGAGCGCTGTTGAGACGGTGGCGGAAGCGGCGGGCATTGGCGTGGCGGGGGCGGAGAGGATGGTGGGCTGGTTGGAGAAGGCGCTGTCAAACAGGAAGAAGTCGTCGCTGTTGACGGAGTTGCTGAGGTTGGGATCTCCTTCGCGCCAGGGCTGGCGGGGGAAGGTGAGATTGTTGGGATTGCTCCGGTTGGCGAAGCTGGCGTCGAGGGCGGCGTAGTCGTCGGCGTCAATGTCGCCGTCGAAGTCGCGATCGCCGTAGTAGGTGTATTTCAGGAGAACGGTATTGGCGTCGACGGCCTCGCCGTTGAAGGTGGTCAGGATCGGAGCGCCCGAGCCGTTATCGTTGAGGATGATGCCGACGCCGGTGGCGTGGCGGGCATTGGCGGCAGCGCTGGCGGAGCGGACACCCGCGCCAGTCCAGAGCCCGCCGTTTCGGCCGCTGCGGAGCAGGGCCATGAGGGTGTTCCAGTCGGCCATCTTGTTGCCGGAAGTGCTCTGGAGGATCACATCGCCATCGCCGACATCGAGCGCTGCGCCGGCGGCAATTGTCAGCCCACGCGTGCGCAGGAGCTTGCTGCCGCCGGGGGCGAAAACAGCACGAGAAGTATCGTTGAGGGCCAGGGATTTGAGGTGCTGGCTGGAGGAGGAGTTGAGGATGGAAGCGCCATTGACAACGATGTTGAGCGTGGCGTTGCCCGCGCCATCGTTGTTGCCGGTGAGGTTGTCGGCGGTGGAATTGTAGGCGCCGGCGTTGATGGTGAGGGTGTTATTGCCGCCGCCGCCGTTGAGCACTGGGCTGAAGCCGGGCGCGGCCGAGATGGTGAGCGAATCATCGGCGTCGCCGGCGACATTCGTGCCCAGGTTGAAGTTGGCGAAATCCAGCCCCGCATGGCGGAAGGTGCCGCCGCCGGGGACGGTGATGTCGGTGCCGTTGATCGTGAACGACTCGGCAGCGCTGGTGCCCTTGACGATAAGGGTGTCGTTGCCCTGGCCTCCATCGATGAGCAAGCCTCCAGCGGGAAGCGGGTTGCCATTGGTGAAATCGAGGGTGAACGTGTCAGCGCTTTGGCCGCCACTGAGGGCGAGGTTGTTAATGGATGACCTGACCATGTCGACATCGGGAAGATCGACGGCGGGGTCGTGGTTTTTCCAGACCAGGACATGACTGCCGCCCGGGCTGTCGAGGCGGACATAGAAGGTGTCGGGGGAGGGGGTGCCATTGATCACGGGCACGCCCGGGTTGAAGTTGAAATTGAGTATGTCCTGCGCTGCGTGGAGGCCGCCGTTGGCCGCGGTAAAGCCGACATACGCGCAGTGAGAGCCCACGGTGGCCGCGATGTCGATGGTGGCGTGAATGCTGGCGGTTTTGGTGCGGTCCGTGGTGTCGGTAATGGTGTAGACCAGGGTGGCGCCATCATAGGCGACATCAACATGATAGATGACTCCAGTGCCGTTCAGGCCGTCAAAATCAATGCCGAAGAAGGAGACATTGGTCGCGGTGTTGATGGCAGTACCGATGTCGTCGTTCATGACGCCGTTGACGTAGACGCCGCTGTGATTGAGGTTGGGATAAAAGTCGAACTTGATGCCGACGCTGTTGGGCATACCCGCGAAGCCAAGGCCTCCACCAGCGCCGCCGATGGTCTGGGCGTTGTTGCCCTGGATGGTGAAGGTGAAGCCATCAGCGCCATTGCTGCCGCTAACCTGGAAATCGAAGCTGGCGGTGAAGCTGTCAATGATTTTGACATTGGAAAGCCAGGCAGCGCCGTCAGCGCCATCGACGGCAGGAACAATTCGCAGGCGATTGTTCACCAGGGAAGCGCCCGGGGCATTGGGCGGGGGCGGACTGAACAGCGACAGCCCGGTGGTGTCGGCCGGGAAGGAGGGATAGTTCACTACCGGGGTGCCGCTGGGAAGAACACCGGCGGGATTGCTGTAGGTGAATGCAGAAGTGCCGACAGCGTTCACAGCGGCGATGCGATACCAGAGTCGAGAGGAAAGATTGCCCGCCACGGAGGCGCTTTCATTGGATCCGGGGTTGGTGAAAGTGAAGGTGGTCGGCGTGGGGGTGCTGGTGATGGTGAAGGTGCCATTAAAACTGGCCCCATTAGAACTGGCCGAGGTTGCGCCGGTGATGATGACGGTCGAGCCGACGGTCAATCCGAGGGCGGAGGAAGTGGTGGCTGTCGCGGTATTGATGCTGCGATTCAGGCCGGCCAGCGGGGTGCTGACCTGATCGATGCACGCGCCGATATTGGGAGTGGCCGGGAGGGGAACGTTGGTCACATTGACGCTGAAGTCAGCTTTCGTGGAGCGCTGGAGGATGAAAGAATCCTCATCATAGGCGACATCGGTCCAGCGGACGCAGACCTGGGAGACGTCGATGGGGTCGGCCCGCAACACGGAAGGCGCGGCCGCAAGACGCGGCACGCCGTCATAGGGATACAACTGGGTGGCGGGAATGATTTCCTTGGGCGTTGAGGGGCTGGACCAGCTGAGGAACGTGGTGGCACCGCCGAAGTTTTCAAAGAAGTCCATCCGGATGTGATACTTCTGGCCGGCAACTAGATTGATAGGCTGGCTGGCCCATTCGGTTGTGCCCTGGAGGATCCATTGGTCGATGACCAGCACATCATTATTCGTATCTTCAGTGATCCAGAGGCGCGCACCATCGTCGCTGGCGGTGTAGAAGGTGTAGGGCTGGGTGTACACGGCCTGGACATCACCCAGGTAGCGGGATGACCATAAATCGCCATTCATGGTGGGATCG
>JBGPEF010000363.1:0-5959 GCA_041482675.1 Tepidisphaeraceae bacterium
ATCCTTCTCGAGGAACTGCACCAATGCATGGCCGGCCTCGTGATAGGCGGTCGCCAGCTTGTCTTTTTCGTCAATCACGGCTGACTTTCGGGCGCGGCCCCAGCGGACCTTGTCGCGGGCCTCTTCCAGATCGTCCTGCTCGATGAATTCCTTGCTGGCCAGGGTTGCGCCCAGCGCGGATTCATTGATCGTGGCCGCCAGATCAGCGCCGCTGAAGCCGCTGGTTGCCTTGGCCAGGCGGGCCAGATCGACATTCGGGCCGAGCTTCACCTTGCGGCTGTGGACCTTGAGAATTTCCAGACGGCCCTTCACGTCGGGCAGCGGGACCGCGATCTGGCGGTCAAAGCGGCCGGGCCGGGTCAGGGCCGGGTCGAGCACGTCAACGCGGTTGGTGGCGGCACAGACGATGACCTGATCGTTGGTATCAAAGCCATCCATCTCGACGAGGATGGCGTTGAGGGTTTGTTCGCGCTCGTCGTGGCCGCCGGATGAGAAGCCGCTGCCGCGACGGCGGCCGACGGCGTCAATTTCATCGAGGAAGACGATGCAGGGGCTGTTGTCCTTGGCCTGTTTGAATAGATCGCGGACGCGCGATGCGCCGACGCCCACGAACATTTCGACGAAATCCGAGCCGGAGATGCTGAAGAAGGGCACATCGGCCTCGCCGGCGATGGCCTTGGCCAGGAGGGTTTTGCCGGTGCCGGGCTCGCCGACGAGCAATACGCCGCGGGGGATTCGCCCGCCGAGGCGCTGGAATTTCTTGGGGTTCTTGAGGAACTCCACGATTTCCATCACTTCTTCCTTGGCCTCTTCGACGCCGGCCACATCATCAAAGGTGATATTGGTGTGTTCCTTGGAGGTGATGCGGTGGCGGCTGCGGCCGAAGTTGCCGAGCATTCCGCCGGCAGATGCGCTGTTGCGCAGCTGGCGGAAAATGAAGAACCAGACAAATGCGAAGATGAGCAGCCAGGGAATCAGCGGGACGATGATGGTCACCAGAAGATTCTGGCTGTTTTCGGCCACCAAGTCGGCCGGGCCCCGATGCTCAAGGATCCACACGCCGAGCGGGCCGGAGAGTGCTCCGGGCGGTACATCAGCGCGGAAACGAGTCACCGCAGACATGCCCGGTCCCGGGAAGGGGACGGGTTGGCGGAATTCGCCTTTGAGCTGGTCGTTTTCAAGGGAGAGCAGCTTCACGTTGTCGGTCCTGAGCTGGTGAAGCACATCGCCGTAATTCAACGTGATGTATTGGCCGCCCCGGTTGTTGAGCAACAAGAAGAGGGCTGCGCAGAGGGCGAGAAACAGAAACCAGCCGAAGAGACCCCGGCTGAAGCGCATGCCACCGTTGCTCGAAGCCCGGTTCGCGTTACGGCGGCCCGGACGTTCGCCTTTCGGTTCTGCCATAATCCAACATCCTCTCAGACAAAGACCGGCATCCTTGCTGCGTTCGCAGTAGCGAACCCGGTCCGCTAAACAAGTCGTTAAGCATCATATGTGCCGCGACAGCATCTTTTCTACGATAAAAACGCCCGTTCCAGCCCATCCATTAAGCTGAAAATGCGCAAAAATCTTACCAGTCCGCTTGTAACTCCTGAACGATGACGACGGCAAACCGCTCGATGGCCTGCTGCGCGCCTGCAAACTCGCCTTCGCCGAGGCTGGGATAAAAAATGCCTTCCTGCTGCAAGCCGCGCCGCTGGAGCAGGATTTTACCGGTCCTGAGGTCCTTCCAAGTCAGGTCAATGGTAATCAGCAGCTCCTGCTCGCGCGGCAAATTGGTCTGAAAGTCCTTGGAAAGCGTGCCGACTTTAACGTTGGTAACCTGGCCTTCGAGGATGGTGTCGGCTCGCTCTTTGGGGACGACTTTGTAGGGCGCGTGTGCTTCAAGCTGCTTGATGACGGCCTCGGTCAGGCGGAATTCGATGCCGCGGCGGAAGTCCTTGGTGCTGAAAACGGGCACGGCGACGGTTTGGATGTCTTCACGGTAGAGCGAGTTCCAATGATAACCGCCCTGCGGCTTGTTATTTTCGCCGCCGGATTGATTGTAGCCACATCCGGAGAGGGAGAGGGCGAGGATGGAAGCCGTGGCGATGATTAACTTCATCGACGTTCCTCCCGGGCGGGCTGAGTGGTGGGATGGAACATCGGCGGGTAGGGCTGATCCAAAGCCGACTGGGGCATGCGTGAGAGCCGGCGCTGGGCCTCCTGGGCTTCGCCGTAATCGGGATAGGTGCCCGTGAGATAGCGGTAATAATAGACGGCGGCGGCGGGCTTGCTGGTGCGGCGGTAATAGTCGCCGATGTCCAGGAGCTTTTTGGCCAGGGCCCGGTCGATGCGCTGGATGATGGCCGGAATGTTTTCTTCCTCGGCGATCTGCGGATAGGTGGCCTGGAGGTCCTGAAGCTGCTGGCGGGCATCGATGATGGGGGTGGCGTCGTATTGAATGCCACGGAATTGGGCTAGCGCCGAGAAGGCCTGGCGCAGACGGACGCGGGGGAGATTGGGGCTGCGGGGATAGCCTCGGATGTAGGCGGCGTAGGCGTCGGCGGCGACCTCGAAATCCCCTGCGCCATAGAAATAATCCGCCACTCGCAGCAGGGCTTTCTCGGCCAGCGGCGAACCGGGAGAGCGCTGCTGGACGCGAAAGAGCATCTCGGTGGCTTCGATGTGGGCATCGATGATGGGCAGGCCGAGGAAGCGGTTTTTGTAGCCCTTGAGATAGGCGTCGGCGATGTCGTATTGGCGCTGGAGGGCGGGGTAGAAATAGCGGCTGTCGGGAGAATTATCGAGCAGCTCGTCAAAGTTGTAGAAGGAGAGGAACCGATTGCCCAGGAGATAATTGCACTCGCCGAGCAGAAAGATTGCCCGGTCGCGAACGGGGGAATCCTTGTGGGATTTGATCCAGCTCATGACGATCTTTTTGGCGGGGCCGACCTGGCCGTGCTGGATCATTTGTTCAGCGCGATCGAGCGTTTCATCGTGGATGGGTTGAGTGGTGGGGGCGGTGGTGAGATGCCAGCCGCCGCCGGGATTGAGCTCCCAACTGGGGACGGCCGCCGGGGCGGATGAGGCGAGGAGTCCGATAATGGGGATGAGCACCAGCCTGCGCATGGGGAGGGATTGTACAGGAAGGTTGTGTACAGGGCATGTTTCGGGCCGCCATGAAGGAAGGCATGTCGGGACATGCCCGGCATTTTTAGTCCGATAATTTCGATGCGCGATGGATTGTTGCCCGAACTCGCCAACCGTCAAAGTCCGCATAACCGGCGCGCTGGAAGGTGGCGGTTTTTTTCTCTTGCTTGTCCGCGTAAAAATTGTTGTGCTGTGCCGCGGCGAAGACACCATCGCACGGGACTTGGCAGTAGTCTTTGCCTCGCTATTGGCGGACTTTCCGGGAGCACACATGAGCGAGCAGGAGTTCCAGGCGAAGCTGGCGGAGCTGATGGGAGAGATCAGCACGTTGCCGCCGGCGGAGAGGGAAAAATTGGAACAGTTGGCCACCGAGACCCGCCAGCGGCATGAGCGCCTTGCGGCGACGGTGAGCGGGTTGCAGGAGAGCCTCGACTATCTGCGATTGAGCATCAAGTATCTGGTGTTCGATCTGGAGGCGACGCGACGGGAGAACAATTACCTGAGGAAGATTCTGGAAGAGGGCACGAGCAACGAACCGGAATAAAACCCCAAAGGGGCACGGTCATTTTGGGGAGCTTGGGATCGCAGGCGAAACCATTTCGCCTGCGATTTCTTTTTTGCGCCGGCGCGGGATGGCAATGTCTTGAAAAGGGGCGCAGTAGTGGCGACGATTTACGGGACAAAGGAGCAAAATATGAGCCGGGCAAAGGTTGGCGTGTTCGCGGGCATTTCATTTTTTGTATGCGCGGCACTGGTGGCGGTTTCATTAGCGGAGGAGAAGAAGACCGCGGCGGCCGCCGAGGCGAAGGGGCCGGATGTGGGGGAAGTTCGCATTCGCACGATGGCGCCGGTGACTTATGTCTATGTGGAAACGGAGACGACTTTCGACAAGCTGGGCGAGGTGATCGGGGAAGTCATTCCCCAACTGGCGAAGGCGGCCGAGGATGGAAAATTTCGCCTGAACGCGCCTTTCGTAATGACCTATCCGCAGGGCTCGGCGCACCTGACGCCGGACAAGCCGTTTAAGGTGCAGATTGGGCTCAAGGCCGAGGGAGAAGCGGCGGCGTCGGGGAACGTGAAGGTTCGGACGACGGAGGAATTTCGCGCGGCGACGGTGCTGTACACGGGGCCGCCGGCTGGGATTGGCGGGTGCTATGAGAAGCTCATGCCGGCGATCCGGGAGATGGGGCTGGAACTGAGCGGCGAGGAGCGGGAGTACACGCTGTATTGGGAGGGATTGGATTCGCCGAATAATGTCTGCCTGGTGCAGGTGGGAATCAAAGAGAAGAAATGAGGCGTGGGGCCTTCGGGAGGTTGCATGTCGAACATAAACCGGCGGGAGTTCCTGCAACAATCAGCGCTGGGATTGGCGGCAGTCGGTGCGGGTGGGGCGGTGATGGCGGATGAAGCGCCGGCGAAGACTGTGCCGTCGGAGCGGCTGCGGATGGGATGCATCGGAGTGGCCGGAAGGGCGGCCGCGCTGATGCATGGGTTCGCAGCGCTCAAAGAAGTCGAGTTGGTGCGGATTTGCGACATTGATAGCAAGAATCTCGCCGGAGCCGTGGCGGCGATCGAGAAGCGCACGGGAAAGAAGCCCGCCACCGACAGCGATTTTCGCAGGATCATCGATGACCCATCGATCGATGCCGTCGCGATCGGGACACCGGATCACTGGCACGCGATTCCGACCATCATGGCGTGCCTGGCGGGGAAGGATGTGTATGTCGAGAAGCCGGACAGCCACAATATCGTCGAAGGGCAGCGCATGGTGGCGGCGATGCGAAAGAACAAACGCATCGTGCAACTGGGGACGCAGTCGCGAAGCAGTAAACATTTCCTGAGCGCGATGGAGTTCATTCGCAGCGGCAAACTGGGGCGGTGCCTGGTGGCCAAGGCGTGGGAGAGCGGCAAGCAGGGGAGCATCGGCCGGCCGCCGGACAGCGAGCCGCCCGAAGGCGTCGATTACGACATGTGGCTGGGGCCCGCGCCCAAGCGGCCATTTAACGTGCGGCGATTTCATGGCAACTGGCGGTGGTTTTTTGATTATGGAACGGGCGATTTGGGGAATGATGGTGTGCATCGGCTGGATGTAGCGCGCTGGGCGCTATCGACAGCGCTGGAGGCGAAGGGTGAGGGGCCGCTGCCGGCTTTGCCGCGGTTTGTCTCGACGGTGGGGGGCAAATGGTATTTCGATGACATGCAGGAATGGCCGGATACGCTTCAGGTGGATTTTCAGTATGAAATTCCGGGGCAGTCGGGGCGGATTCTGACTTATGAGATGAGAATTTGGAGTCCCTATCCGTATCACGGCGTGGGCGATGGGGCGGCGGTGTTTGGGGATCAGGCGTATATCGTGATCGGCAATCAGGGGTGGAAGGTTTTTGGCAATAGTGGCGCGCAGATCGCCGAGGAGACCGGCCGGATCGAGGATGCGCTGCACTTTCAGAATTTCGTTGATTGCGTGAAGAGCAGAAAGCGGCCGAACGCGGATCTGGAGACGATTGGGCATCCATCGTCGGTTCATTGTCATATTGGGAATGTCGCGTGGCGCACGGGGCGGAAGCTGACGCTGGATGGCGCGACCGAAAGTTTTGTGGGCGAAGGCGCCGACGAGGCCAATGCGCTGCGCACCCGGCCGGAATATCGCAAGCCGTGGGTGTTGCCCCAGGTGTAGGAGGATGGCGGAATCGCGGCGTTGCGGGGTAGAATGCGGCATCATTTCGAAAGGCGGTTCAAATGGCCGCTGCCAAACCGGATTCGACGCGGGTGATGCGGGCGATCGAGATTTATCTGGGCCTGGCGTATGGAGAGCAGACGCCGCCGGTGA
>JBGPEF010000364.1:0-5951 GCA_041482675.1 Tepidisphaeraceae bacterium
CGACAACCTGATCTTCGGCGGCATCGAAGGCGGCTCTTATATTTCGACGGTGGACACAATCGATCCGTTCGCCATCAATGGCCTGACCCTCAACAGCAGCGCCACCACCACGACGCAAGTCATCGGCTTCACCAACTTGCAGGGAATCTCCCTGGGCGGAACCACTCCGTTCATCACTCAGAACGGCACTGGCGCTTTCCAGATCGATGCGCCCATCGTGATGGCCGCCGCCACCACTTTCGGCGGCAGCGGCTCGGGTCCCGTCACCCTCAACGGCGTCATCAGCGGTGTCAATGCACCCACTTTTTCCGGCGGCACCTGGCGCATCGGCAACCCCCTCAACACCTGGTCGGGAGGGCTGACAATCACCGGCGGGACGGTTGATGCCCGCGCCGCGACTGGAAACATCGCCTACAACAACTCGCTGACCTCAAGCTACGTGGGAAACCTCACGGGAGGCGCCCTCACCCTTAACGGTGGCACCCTGAAGTTCACGGTGAACGACACAGGCCTCATTCAATTCGGCGTCGGCGGGCCGCCAGACACGCGCAAGGGCTTTACGTTCGGCGCAAATGGCGGAGTTCTTGACCTGACCAATGCAGGCAATACCACCGGGACTGGCGGCAGCCTGAGCGGCGATTTTCCAGTCGTCACCACCAACGCCGCCACCGGCACCGCCGTCATCAAGTTCGACGGCGGCGCTTACGGGCTCTCCAACCTCGGCAACGTCCGCGATTGGGCCACCGGCGGCAACATGTTACGGTTCAACTCCGTCACGGGGACGGGAACGATGCGTGTCGAATTGAGCAACGGAGCTGCGTTACGTCTGGGAAATGGTGGCGCAACACCCACGTTTTCCATGCCATTCATCATCCGTGGACAGTTCGGCGGCGACCCCAGTTCCGGCCCCGACGGAACCATCGACAACGGCACCGGCAAGAACCTTGGCCGCGTCGCCAATGAAAACTTTTCAACCTTTGTTCCTGCCGGCGGAATGTTCCTCGAAGATGCGCTGATGTTCGGCAATACCGGCGCCGCACGCTTCATCGACGGCAACATCACCATTCGTGGAACCGACAGCGGACATCCCGGCAACGTCTCTTTCACCGGCCGCGGCACCGGCAGCGGCACCTTCGGCACCGGCACGCTCAACACCGCCGGCAGCGGTGCAAATGGGCTCAACGTCATACAAATCGGCGTCGGCGGCAACGATACACTGACCATTCAGGACGGCGGCATTGCCGCGCTCGATCTCCGCGTCCGCTCCGACCTGGCCTTTCATCATCCGGTGCTGCTGAATTCCAGGACAATTATCGAGGCCGGCGGCACCCTCGTCGCGCGTCAGTCCATCTCATCGTTCTCACCCTTTGGCCCCGCTGCTGGAAGCGTTGCCTATCACATCGTTCAGGGCAACATCGAGGGCAGAGGTACCAGCACCAAGGAGTCTGTCGTCGACCTTCTGCTCCCCTTCGATAACGTGGCAATCGACAATCAGCCCCTCGGCGGCGTCGAATTCCAATCCACCTCCAACCTCATCATCAACGGCACCGGCACCGGCGGCCTGATGGTCAAGGGCACCTCCCGCCCCAACGCCCTCTTCAGCGGCGGCGGCCCGGACCCTGATTCCAACGCCGCCAAAGTCGCCAACCTCCTCAGCGCCACCCGCCTCGCCGCTCTCATCGGCAGCGGTGGTTATCTCACCCCCGCCGCCTCCGAAGCGACGTTCACAATGCCCGCTGGCGGCGACTGGGCCGCCAGCGTGCCCGTTGGCCTCAAAGTGATCAACAGCAACAGCGCGGGCGATGACATCGCCCTCGGCGGCGCTTTCACTCACAACGTGATCATCGACGCAAACGCAACCCTCAACGGCTCGGGCAACACCCTCGGACCCGCCGCTGTCGCGCTGAATCTCGGCCTCATCAAAGGCACCGGCACCCTCGCCAATGCCATCATCAACACCGGCGCTCGCCTCGCCCCCGGCAACAGCATCGGCACCATGAACGGCTCGGGAACCGTCACCATCAACGGCGCTTACGAAGCCGATGTCACCATCGCCGCCAACGACCTGTTTGCCATGACTGGCGATCTCGCCATCGGCGGCAGCAGCATTCTCGACCTCCCCAACACCAACACCTACGACGGTTCTTCCCCCTACACGATTGCCACCTACACCGGCACTCTCGTGGGCGCTTTTTCCATCGTCAATAATCTCCCCGCCGGTTACATCGTCGATTACGGCAGCGGCACCAACGGTTCCATCCGCCTGACCGTCCCGCCTCCCGGCTCCAAGATCTGGACTGGCGCTACCAACGGCAACTGGGATACCACAACCAACAACTGGCTCCCCTCACAGTTCGCCAACGGCAACGATGTCACCTTCGATGACTCCGCCAGCGGCACCACGACAGTGAATATCGTCTCCCCCGTCACCCCCGCTTCCGTCACAGTAAGCAACACGACCAAGACCTACACCATCGGCGGCGCAGCCATCACCGGCGCAACCGGATTGCTCAAGCAGTTCTCCGGCACCCTCACGCTGACTGGCACCAACTCCTTCACCGGCCCGGTCATCATCAAGAACGGCGTCGTCAGCGTTCCCACCATCAGCAACAGCGGCGTGGGCGGCCCCCTGGGCGCGGGCAGCGCCATCAACATGGGCGACGTCGGCAGCGCTGGAACTCTTCGCTTCACCGGCGTCAGCGGCTCCACCAATCGCGGAATCTCGCTGACCGGCCTTGGTGGAATCATCGATACTCCCCTTGGCAGCAATCTCTCGCTCAGCGGCGCTATCAGCGGCAGCGGCGGGCTGACCAAGATCAACGCCGGCTCACTCGTCATCAGCGGCAACAACGCCGCCGGATGGACCGGGCCCGTTATCCTGTTGGGCACCGGAACCACCACCGTCACTTCCGCCGGCGCGCTGGGCACCGGCGAAGTCACCGTCGGCGATGGCACCGCCACGAATTCCAACATCCTCAATTACAACGCGGCCGGCGCGGCCGGCGGCTCGCCGGGCGTCACCGTCACAACCCTCAACACCCTTAGCGTCGGCGCTAACCTCGGCGGCGCAGACCGCATCACCGTCAACCCCGACGCCGTCATCTCCGTCAACACCTTCGGCGCTTCGATTAATCGCAACACCAACCTCAACGCCCTCGACGGCGCGATCGTCGCCGAGAATGGCGCAGGCCGTAACAACGCCGTCGTCAACCGCGGCACCAACAGCGACCTCTATTTCGGCCTCGCCGCCAATGTCACCGACAGCATGAACCTGGGCACTTCGCCGGGCGTGACCTCCTGGAAAGGCCTCAGCACCGATGTTCTGGCCGACCGCACCCTGGGCAACGGCAGCACCATCACCGCCTCCAGCGATTTCAACCTCCACTCGATCAACGGCCGCAGGCTGGTTCTCGGCGCATCCGGCGGCGGCGTGACCATCACCGGCGGGCCGGTCAACGCAAATATTCTCGGCTACGTCCAGCTCGCCGGCACCGCCGCCAGCTACAACGGCGTGAACTTCGACGTCCAGGGCGGAAGCACCCTCGAGCTTCTGAATTCCACCGTGATGGGCAGCGGCGCCAATCGCGCAACCGTCACCGTCGAAAGTGGCGGCCTGCTCCGCGCCAGCAACTCCACCGCCGCCAACGGCGACGTCAACCTCCTCGACGGCGGCGTGCTCGGTGTGAGCATTCCCGGTCTGAGCGGAACCGGCGTGATCACCGAGCAGCCCGGTGGCATCGTCCAAATCAACAATGCTTCCGGCCTCACCGGCACCCAGCTCACCGGCCCCGGCATCGCCACCGGCGCGGTGGTCCGCATGGCCGTGGACAACATCACCAACATCAACACCGTCAACCCCGCCGCCATCTTCGAAATCTTTGGCGCAGGCACCACCGGCACGCAAAACGCGGGCATCAACCTCAGCAACGGCGGCATCCTCACCAACGACAGCAACGACGCCACCTTCTCCAGCGCCACCGGCCTGACCATTGGCGCCAATGGCGGCACTCTCGCCTCCACGACCGGCAAGACTCTTTCCTTCGCCGGCAACATCACCACCGCCAATACGCTCACCATCGGCAGCAGCGCCACCATCGACGGCAACGCCAAACTCGGCACCGTCGCCCTCAGCGGCACGCTCTCCGCGCCCATCTCCATCGTCAGCGCGGGCACTCTCCGCGTGAGCGGTTCTCTGGCCGCCGCCTCCAACGTCAACATCCTGGATGGAACCCTCAGCCTCGCCGACGGCGCGGTCGTCGATGGCGCCATTCACACCGAAAACCACACCGGTCCCGCCACCGTCGCCATCCACGCCGGCCACAACGGCTCCACCGGCGCTCTCACCGGCGCTGGCTCGATCACCCTCGGCAACGGCGGCACAGCCGTCGGTTACGTTGACGAAGTCCTCACCCCTTCCCCGGCCATCGTCAACGTCATCCCCACCACCATCCACATCCTTGACACCGGCACCCTCGCCTCCGACCGCGAAGGTCCTGCCCTGGGCGTCACCGGCCTGGTCCGCTTCACCGACGTCCGCCTCCACGCCGGCTCCCTCCTCACCATGCAGCGCATCACCGAAAACGTCGGCGGTGAATTCACCCTCCTGGGCAACGCCGCCATCCAGGGCGCCAACACCGGCAACACCGTCCGCCTCGGCAGCTTCACCGACAACGGCAGCGGCTACACCATCACCCTCACCGGCAACCAGGACATGCGCATGGTCGGCCCGATTCAGGGCACCGTGCGCGTCCGCAACACCAACTCCGGCACCACCCAGCTCAACACCACCAACTTCAATCCCTCCTACACCAGCTCCTTCGCCCTCAACGGCCACACCTACGATCAGGTCGGCGCATGGAACACCACCGTCGCCGGCGGCCCCCTCCCCGGCCTCACCGGCAGCGGCGCTACCACCCTCAGCATCGATCCCGGAACCGGCACCTTCATCGCCACCGGCGGCACCTTCAATCTGAATGCCACCGCCCCCAACGCCACCCTCATCGCCAACGGCGCCCGCATCGTCGTCGGCGCCAACTCCACCCTCGCCAACTACAACCTCGCCACCACCACCGAGCTCCTCCTCAACGGCGCATTCACCCTCAACGCCACCAACCTCAACACCTCCCCCCACGGCACCATGGTCATCCAGCCCAACGCCGATGCCGGCCTGGGCGTCACCAGCTTCCTGAAAGTGACCAACAACCCACCCGCCCCCGTCAATGGCATGGTCGCCCCCAACATTGTCCGCCGCAACAACGGCGACAACAACGCCGTCTTCCTCAACTACGACGCCACCAACGGCTTCACCAGCGCCATCTTCAACTCCAACAACGTCGACCTCGACCAACCGACTTCCCTCGTCGAGATGCTCGGCACCGAATACACCGCCCCCCAGACCCTCACCGCCGACCGCGAGCTCTACGCCCTCAAATCCAACAACAACGTCGAGGGCCCCGGCTTCACCCTCACCGTCGGCTCCGGCGGCATCATTTTCTACAACGGCGGCAACGGCAACGTCACCTTCTCCGTCAACGTCAACTTCGGCGCCAAGGAAGCCTTCATCTACTCCCGCGATGGCGGCGCCAACTTCACCACCGGCGCATTCAACCGCCACACCTTCGCCGGCGAACTCCGCGGCACCGCCGGCCTCACCAAATTCGGCGGCGGCGACATGCACCTCTCCGGCAACAACACCCTCACCGGTCCCATCACCATCCAGCGCGGCCGCCTGGTCATCGACGGCGGCAACGGCATCGGCACCGGCGCACTCGCCACCGGCGGCGATGGCCGCAACAACCCCCTCACCATCAACGGCAACTCCGCCACCATCAACGGCGGCAACAACCACCACCCCTCCCTCTTCGACCTCAACGGCAACACCCAATCCGTCGATGGCATCAACGGCAACGGCGGCGTCACCAGCAACAACACCAGCGCTGTCCTGATCATCG
>JBGPEF010000365.1:0-5947 GCA_041482675.1 Tepidisphaeraceae bacterium
CGCGCGCAAGTGACCAACGCAAAAACCATCATCTGGAACGGTCCCATGGGCGTCTTCGAAAAGAAACCTTTCGCGGCCGGGACCAAGGCCATTGCCGAGGCGTGTGTTGAAGCCACCAAAAAAGGCGCAACAACGATCATCGGCGGCGGCGACAGCGCGGCGGCCATCGAACAAATGGGCATGGCCGACCAGGTCAGCCACGTCAGCACCGGCGGCGGGGCGTCGCTGGAATTTTTGGAGAAGGGACACTTTTCGACGATTGATATCTTAGACGAGAAATAATCGTCGTCTCATGCGGCTCGCCGCCTTTTGCTCTTAATCGGCGCAAGTGTCAGCCGCAAACCGAACGGCTTGAGCATTCGATTGAGCGTCTCCTGTGTTGGATTGTGGCGAGGATTGATGGCACGGAGCACGTTTGAGCTGGCAATGCCAATTCTTGCCGCGAATTCGCTTACTCCCATGGCGCGAATCACTTTTGCCAGCGCCTGTTGAACGGTTATCCCCTCCTCCATTGCAGCGACCAGAAAACCTCGGGCGAACTCCGGATCCTGTAAATCCGCCGCCAATCCTTCATCCCAGTTTCTACTTCGTCTTGCCATGTCTTTTTACCTCCAGATATCGACTCCAACTCAATTGCGCTCGCTCAATGTCTTTGGGCTGCGACGACTTATCGCCGCCCAGTAGGAGCAAAATAATTTTCGAACCTTCCTTGCCAAAATAAATTCGATACCCAGGACCGAAATCCAACCGCGCTTCCCAAACACCACCTCCGATGGATTTATGGTCCCCTAAATTCCCGAGCTGAAATCTAAATACCCTCGCTTGAATTCGCTGTCTGGTTGGGACATCCAGCCTTTCCAACCACGATCGAAATGGATTTATGCCATCACGAGTTAAATATTCTAAGACCGTCAGCTTCATCAGTCGTTAGATAATATCATATATGATATCAAAGTGAATCATTTCCCCTTAAAACTCACCACCGGCCTCAAAACCCTCCACACCTTCACCAACTCCCCCTGCGCCCTCAGCACGGCCCGCACATCTTTATAGGCCGCCGGCGCTTCCTCGCGCAGTTGTTGGGCCGCGCGAAAGTCATACCACACGCCTTCCATCTGCCGCTCAAATGCGTGCCCGCTCACGCTCCGGCGCGCAACTTCCCTGCTCATCTTCCGCCCGGCCCCGTGTGCGCTCGACTTCAGGGCCTCCGCGCATCCCAGTCCCTCAACGTGATAGCTCAACGTCCCCATCGATCCCGGCAATATCCCGGCCGCTCCGAGCGACGCCGGCATTGCTCCCTTGCGATGCACCCAAAGCTCCTGGCCGAAATGCGACTCCCGCACGACGTGATTATGATCGACTGCGATCAGCGAAAACCAATCCAGCCCGTTCCCAAGCACCTCCTCCGCAACTCGCGCGACGGCAGACGCCATCGCCCGCCGATTCTCATCCGCATATCGCCGCGCCCACTCCATATCCTGCACGTACGCGCGACCGGCATCAGTCTCCCAATCCAGCGTTCGCAGCCCGGACCCGGCCGCCACGGTTCGGGCCATGTGATGGGCCCAAATCAGCTGGCCCATCGAGCGAGACCCGCTGTGAATCATCAGCCATAGGTACCCTTCTTCATCCGTCTGCAACTCCACAAAATGATTCCCGCCTCCCAGCGTTCCCAATTGCAGCCTCCCCTCATCGCGTGCTGCCGCCTCCAGTGTCGGATGACTTAAGCGCATCGCCTCTAATTCCTCCGGCCAGCGCGCAGCCGCATTGCGATGCCTCCGCATCGTCGGCACGGTCCTCCCCAGCGTATTGAGAATCCTCCCCGCGAGCATCGGGTCCGCCAACCGATCCGCGCGCGCATCCAATGCCACCGCCAGCATGCCACATCCAATGTCCCCGCCCACCGCCTGCGGATAGAGCAGCCGCTCCGTTGCCATCACCGTGCCCACCGTCACCTCCTTGGCCAGATGCACATCCGGCATGATCGCAACATGTTTCACGTCCGGCGCGCGACGCAGCCGCTCCACCACCGCGCTCACCTCCTTCTCCATCGGCTCCACCAGCCACGTATGCAGCGTCGCTAAATTCTCCTTATTCATGGCCCGCCCCTTCCGGCCCAACCGGCACGAACGACAACTCCGGCGCACGCTTGCGCGTGATCGCCGACGCCACTTGCGCGCGCAATTTCGGCGCAGCCCGGTTCAATCGCTCCAACACCTCCACCACGCTCACGCCCGCCGGCACCGCCACAAACACCAACAGTTGTGATGAGCCATCCACCGGCCGCACATCCGCCACATACACTTCGCGCAGCACCTCATCGCCGCCGAACTCTCCAAAGCCCAGCGTCAAGATTCGCTGCACCTGCCGGCACAATTGCAGCGCCTTGTAGTCGCGCTTGCGATTCTCTCTCGACTTGAATCCCAAATTCCCGGCCAATGCATCGGCAAAGGCCGGATCAACAGAAGGCGGAAGACTTCCGCCTCGACGATCTTTCCAGTTTCTCATGACAGAACGCTCCCATGCCGCCGCCGGCCACGCGCATGGAAGAACCAGGCGCAGAAACCAGCCAGCGCAGATCGCACTTATTTCAGAATGAAACTATTGAGAGCCCCCCGGCGCCACATTTCAGGCGGCGATGGGCAAGCTCAACAACGCTGGATGTCGTTCAATCAGTCGCATAATTCACCTCGTTTACGTCAGCAAAGCGTACTATACCCCAAAATCATCGGCAATTCCAGATCGTTTCATCACTTCGTCTCGGGCGAGATTCTTGTTCTAATACGCCGATGCCGGCGAACCCCTTCACCACTTCACCTCCTCTTATTGCCCCCTCGATCCTCTCGGCCGACTTTTCCAATCTCCAGCGCGAGATCGACGACGTCCTCTCCGGCGGCGGCGACTATCTGCATCTTGACGTGATGGATGGTCACTTCGTCCCCAACATCTCCTTTGGCCCACCGGTCATCAAAGGCATCCGCAAAGCCACGCAGGTTTATCTCGACGCCCACCTGATGATCACCGACCCCGTCCGCTACGCCGGTCCGATCGTCAAAGCCGGGGCCAACAATGTCACCTTCCACGTCGAAGTCGCCCCCGACCCGATCGCCGTGGCAAAGCAAATCCGCAAACTCGGCTGCAACGTCGGCATCACCCTCAATCCCGCCACCCCCATTGAATCGATCTATCCCGCCCTCGACCACGTCGATCTCATCCTGATCATGTCCGTCGTCCCCGGCTTCTCCGGCCAGAAGTTCATGCCAGAGGTGCTGCCCAAGGTCCGCGAGATCAAGAAACGGATCAAACCCCACCAACGAATCGAAATCGACGGCGGCATCAACCCCGAAACGATCAAGCAAGCCCGTGAGGCCGGCGCGGATCTCTTCGTCGTCGCCAGTGCCATTTTCGACCACTCCGACCGCAAAGCCGCCGTGGCCGCGCTGCGCCAGCGATTGGTTTAACTGGAGATTTGATTCACCCCGCCGCCCGACGAGCCCCGCCTCCATTTCGCGCTCGCATCTTCTCCTTCAATTCCCTCGCAGCAGTGCTTGCAAGGCTCTTCGCCTCCACCTGCGAGCATTCAACAAAATAGCTATACCGTTGCAGATGAATCGGCCGTCCCAGCGCAACCTGCAAATGCTCCGCCTGCTGGCGCCCGACCGGGTAACTGTCCACCATCTGGTTTGATGCGCTGACCTTGAACCATCGCCGCAATTGCGCTAGCGGGATCGATTTGAGATCGACCTCCCCAACCAGAGCATCACCATCCCTTTCATACCACGTCAATGTGCGACGCAATCGACTCATACCACCACTATACAATGGCAGCGTGAACAGGGCGAGATGACTCAGACTCTTCAGTTAAGACCCGTCCATCATGGCTCAATCGGCTTGTGTTTCGGCCCGCTTATCTGCCGGCCCGTCCGATGATCCCACTCGCCCAGATGCCGTCCCCGAGCATCATATACTTCCAGCCGGCCATGCTGTGAGTCCCATTCCAGAATTCTCCCATCCGGCATCTTCCACCGTTTCCGCAGCCCGCCTCCTCTCTTCACCGGCGTCTTCGGGCGGACCCGCACCGCCTGGGGAAATGCCGGGAGAGATTCTGGAGGAGGGATACGCATAATTTGCGCTAATTCAGCCATGGCTCAGTCCTTTCTGTCTGAGGTCTGGCTGGTTATTCGCCGCTCGCGCCGCGGACACCTTCCGCACGTCGCAACCCGGGCCGAAATATACGCAAAAACGGAGAGATTTCTCTATTCTCGCAACTTCGGTACTTTGCCATCTCTTCCCTCCGCCCGCTCCCCACCTGATAATGCACGCAATGGCCCAGCCTCCCAATCAGCCCCCCGAACCCCCCAAGCTCCACAAGGAAGGCGTCCCCGAAGGCCTCTGGATGCGCTGCCCCGATTGCGGCGACATGCTCTTCCGCAAAGTCGTGGAGGAATCACTCCACGTTTGCCCCAACTGCCAGTATCACTTCCGCATTAGCGCGGCCATTCGCATCGAACAGCTTGTCGATCCTGGCAGCTTTGAAGAGCTCTTCACCGACATTACCCCGCTCGATCCCCTCGGCTTCATCGACAAAAAAACCTACGCCCAGCGCCTCAAGGATGAGCAGGAAAAATCGGGCAACCCCGACGCCGTCATCTGCGGCAAAGCGTTCATCAAAGGCCGCCCGATTCTCATGGCCGTCATGGATCCCACCTTCATGATGGGCTCCATGGGCTCGGTGGTCGGCGAGAAGATCACCCGCACCATCGAATCGGCCGCCGAGCACAAGCTCCCCCTGCTGATCGTCAGTTGCTCCGGCGGGGCCCGCATGCAGGAATCCACCCTCTCGCTGATGCAGATGGCCAAAACCAGCGCTGCCCTCGCCCGCCTCGATGAGGCCGGCCTGCTCTATATCAGCCTTCTGGCCGATCCCACCACCGGCGGCGTCACCGCCTCATTCGCGATGCTGGGCGACTTCATCATCGCCGAACCCAAGGCCCTCATCGGTTTCGCCGGCCCGCGCACCATCTGGAATACCATCAAGGTCGAACTCCCCGACGGCTTTCAGCGCAGCGAGTTCCTCCAGGAGCACGGCTTCATCGATTTTGTCGTCCACCGCAAGGATCTCCGCAGCGAGATCGCGCGGCTGGTGGACTTTTGTGGAAAGGCATCCAGCTCACGGACGGGCTAATCATGTCACAGATCACGCGTCACGAAGAAATCCGCACCCGAACCGAGCGCCCCGTCACCAGCCGCGAGCCGGCCGCGCTCGAATACGCAGCCCCGCGCCCATCTGCCCGCCGCGGCCGGTTTCTCCGCACAGGCGTGGCCGTCGCCCTCATCGTCTGCGGCACATTCCTGGCCATCACCCCCTGGTGGGCCGCCAGCATCGCTCTCGGCCGCGAACAGCCCGTCGGCATCTTCGTCAGCTATTTTTCGTCCGACTTCAAGTGGATTTGCATCGTGCTGGGGGCGATTATGATTCTGGCCGGAACGTTTGGGTCCGCTCCGCACGCGGAAGAATAGCACGGGCAGGATGCCCGCGTTACGGCTTCAGCAGTCGCGCTGCCGCTTCGGCGAAATAGCTGATAATCAAATCCGCCCCCGCCCTTTTGATCGCCGTTAACGATTCCAGAATCACCCGATCCCGCTCGATCCACCCATTTCGCGCTGCCGCCTCGATCATCGAATATTCCCCGCTCACTTGATACGCCACCAACGGCACACTCACC
Organism: Tepidisphaeraceae bacterium; assembly: GCA_041482675.1. GTDB lineage: Bacteria > Planctomycetota > Phycisphaerae > Tepidisphaerales > Tepidisphaeraceae > JBGPEF01. Next base: position 5,727 of record JBGPEF010000365.1, read on the forward strand.
CGTTTGCGCACGGCGGCGATCACATCCAGATAGGGCCCGGCCGGCTTCACCATCACCATGTCGGCCCCCTGGTCCATATCCAGCTCGGCCTCGCGTATCGCCTCTGCGGTGCCGCGCGCTGGGTCCATCTGGTAGGACCGCCGATCCCCAAACGCCGGGGCTGAATCGGCGGCATCGCGAAATGGTCCATAAAACGCCGAGGCATATTTCACCGCATACGA
>JBGPEF010000366.1:0-5929 GCA_041482675.1 Tepidisphaeraceae bacterium
CCCACCCTCCCCTCACCCCTCCCCGGCAATTCGTGGTATGATGAAACACGTTCGGTCGCTTCAAATCTGTGGAAGGACCGCCATGTCTCGTCTCTCACGCAGGCCCGCATTCACCCTGGTCGAACTCCTCGTGGTGATCGCCATCATCGCGCTCCTCATCGCCATCCTTCTCCCCGTCTTAAGCAAGGCCAGGGAAAATGCCCGTGCCGTGGCCTGTCAGAGCAATCAGCGACAGTTGGCCCAGGCGTTTTTGCTCTTCGCCCACGACAACAAGGGCCAGTTGCCGGGGAATTGGTTCGATCGGTGGAATCCCATCTCCTCCAGGACCTGCTGGCTGCTGGGCAATAGCACCACCGGCGCCTACACCGATGCGCCGCAGAAAGGCACTATTTTTCCCTATGTCGCCCGAAAAATGGATCTCTATCGTTGCCCCTCCTTGCTTCAGGGCCAGCCGGGGACCGCATTCAACAGCAACGGGCGATTTGATTACGCGGCGTATGTGGTTTTTTCGGGCGCGCGGGTAACGCGGATTCGATCGATGAGCCGGTTTCTATATCCCAACGGAAGACAGGAGAACGTGGCGACGCCGCTGCTTTGTGATGAGGATCCGGCGTATGGGATCAATACAGCCAATATGGAGGGCGGGCATTCCAACGGGGATCGGATGGCGCATCGCCACCACGGGGGCTCGTTCTATGCGTCGATCGACACGAGCGTGCACTGGTTTAATGAGCCGCCGGGTACGAGCTCGTTTCAGTGGGAGTCGCAGGCGTCGGAGGGAAAGTGGATATCGCTGGCGAGTTATGCGATCCCGACGTGGGGGTGGTGGAATACGCAGTAAGGGAAGGGCCGGTGCATGTCGCGCAAGCGAGCGTTTACATTGGTCGAGTTGCTGGTGGTGATCGCCATCATCGCCCTCCTGATCGCCATCCTGCTCCCCGTGCTCAGCAAGGCCAGGGAGCATGCCCGCGCCGTGGCCTGTCAGAGCAATCAACGCCAGTTGGCCCAGGCGTTCCTGCTTTTCGCGCACGATAACAAGGGCCAGTTGCCCGGGAACTATTGGGATCGGGCCAATCCGATTCCGGCCCGCAGGTGCTGGCTGCTGGGCGATAGCACCACGGCGGCCTACACCGACGGGCCGCAGAAGGGGACGATTTTTCCTTACGTAGCGCGGAAGATGGATGTCTATCGATGCCCGTCGTTCGTGCAGGGCAGCCCCGGCACAGCCCTCAACAGCAACGGCCGATTCGACTACGGCGCATTCCTGGTTTTCGCCGGCGCCAAGGTCACCCGCATCCGGCCCACCAGCCGATTCCTCTTCGGAGGCACCCGCACCGAAACCTGGCCCACCCCCCTCATCTGCGATGAAGATCCGGCCTGGGGAATCAACACCGCCAACATGGAAGGCGGCCACTGCAACACCGACAAGATGGCCCACCGCCACCACGGCGGCGCCTTCTACGCCTCCATCGACACCAGCGTCCACTGGTTCAACGAGCCGCCCGCCCTGAATTCATGGTCCTGGGAAACCCAAACCACCGAGGGACGTTGGACATCGCTGGGCAATGTCCCCGTCCCCACCTGGGGCTGGTGGAACGCGCAGTGAGCAACCGGCAGGTGCGCTTCATTCGCCGGCCGGACCAAGCGATTCAATATTCCACTGATCGATCGGGGGAAGAAGCGGAGTGCACTATCGTACGGATGGGCCGGTTATTGAGGAGGTAGCAGCTGTTGACAGAATAAAAGCAATGAGGTCGCTTAGTGGATGCCGCTTGCCAAGCGGTGGCAGGTCAATTTCATTTAGGAGTTGTTGGAGGGCAGGCAGATTATCGCGCCCATAGCGATGACGTAGAACCCACTTTAGCATCTGTTTGGGATGAGTCGGTGCATTCTTCGCAACGGCGGGTGGTGCGGATTTGCCAACGATTGCTGCGGTAACTTTCGGGTCGAGAAAAAGCCATGATTCAACAGTCGGTATTGCGATGAAGATGCGGTACCGATTTCCTTCGAACGGTCCCATTAGCTGCTCTGTGATTCTTGTGCGCCGTTGTATCTCTGGTTCCTCGATTGAATCTGAGTCGACCGCTAACGCGACGTAATAACGTCCCTTCAGGAGGAGCGTGCGAGCAAGCGAGATGGCGGGTGAAAACCCTCCGGCTGCGGTTATAGAGTAATGCTCTTCTGGAACATGAGGCGCGAGTAGTGCGCGGAGAATCATCTGATCAGTGATACCCTCTGTAACTACGCGACAGATCATGGCCATCCTTCGTCAAGTAGGCTGTAGTCTCTCACTCCGTCTTCGATGGAATGACGAAGTTTGACCTGTGGTCCAGCGATCATCTTCCTATTCCGAAGCGCAACCGCGATTTCGTTTCCCTGCCACAGCAGGATGTTTGGCGGCAGGCCAATTTCAAGCGCAGCGTCTGTCAAGCCTTGCCGCGAAAACAGGATACCGAGCGTTGAAGGAGGTCGTCGTTCAAGCCGTAGCTTTAGTTTAGCGATAGGTTCAATATTTGTCCGCTGTTTTCGAAAATCCTTTGACTCGATAAGGAATGAAGCATGGAGCACATAGACGGTGCCGTCGATTTGTTCAATGACGTTTGCGTTGTCGCCGGGCACCTCGTATGGGTAGCGAACCTCTGCGCCTTCCAACTCAAACGAGCGAATAATCAGATATTCGAATGCCTTGCCAGCCGGCCAGCCTGGCGCGTTACCACCTTCAATATGGCTCCAAAACTGCATGACGTCGGGAATTGACGTCACCTTCTGGACCTTAGCTATGTAGTCCGAGGCTTTCACCATACCTCGCGAAAATCGAGTCAATCCGATATTCCCAGCGATTCAAAACTCCACTGATCGATCGGCGTGAACGAAGAAATATCCGGATCAAAGTTCAGCCCCAGCGGGCACGCGATCGTGGAACTGCTGCTCATCAGCCCGTGGGAAATCTTGACCGTGGGGAATCCACTCTCGTGTTGCGTGTAAAGGTCCGAATGGTGGCGGAGGATGCGGTCCTGGACCTCCTGCGGGAACATCGACAGGCCGCGGAAATAGTGGTGCCCATTGCGCTCGACATGGTTGATCCCCAGCGACGCGCACACCGCCAGGTCCTGCAAGAGCGCCACCGGGCCGACGTTGGAAAGGTCCTCCCCCGAGAGGATCTGCCCCGGCCGCTGTCGCAGCAGGCACGCATTGGCGATCCCCTTGATGATCCCCTTGCAGTTCTTGTGGCTCGTGCCGACATACCCGCATTCCAGGGCGCGGGGGAGCGAGGCAAAAGTGGCATCCGATTCGTCGATGATCATCGGCGGCCGGTCGGTCCATTTGGCGTGGGCGTTCTTGGTCTCATCCGACAGCGCCACATCGCGGTGCAGCGGCTGCTCGACGAACAGGCTCTTGGAAATGAACGACTTGAGGTTGGCATCACTCCCAAGCGTCCGCCACAGCTGCTGGAACGGGTCAATCTGCTTGAAGTTCTCGTTCCCATCCAGCGTGAAGGCAAAGTGGTTCTTGGTCAGCGGCGGAATGAGCTTGGCCAGGGCGCGGACGCGGGCGAGGTCGTGATCGACGTCCCCCGACAGCTTGATCTTGAAATGCGTCAGCCCATACGCCTTGATGCAGTCTTCCAGCGACTGCGGCAGGCCATCGTTGAGCTTCTCATTCGCCGGGATGTCGCCGTTGGTAAGCGGGTCGGCCAGGCCGACGGTGTGCCGGGCGATGATCTTCTTGAGCGGCTCCTGGAAGAAGGCCCGCAGCATCTGGTCCGTGTCGGTGCGACGCCAGTTGCGCGGCTGCTTCTGCATGTCCGCCCCGAACGTCGCCTCCGAGTCGACCTGCTCGCGGTAGATCTGGCCAAGGTCCAGCCGAATTCGATTCTCCCGCAGCGCCTGCGGAAACGTGATGTTCAGGTGCTTGTTGAACGCCTCGAGCATGGCGCGTTCAACCAGGGCCACGCCGAAATTCCACAGCAGCGGCGGATAGCTCTTGGCGGCCGCCCAGGCTTTCTGGGCGGTATAGGTCTTGAGCCACAGCTCGAAGATGTTGGCGCATTGCCCGGCCGCCTGGGCATGAGCCACGGCCGCGCGGATGCAGTCGATCATGTCCGCGATGTCATCGCGGGCGTGGGTGGCCGGGTTCTTCGTGAACCACTTGGGCGGCAGATGGTCCGCGGAGATTCCCGATTTGGTTACACCGTCGATCTCCAGGTCCAGCCGCATGAACAGGTGGGGCAGGGCGCGGAGAGTGGCGATGCCATATTTGAACGGCATGCGCAGGTGCATGTTGAAGATGCGGAGGTCGGGATTTGATATTTGGATGGGCATAGTTGGACGCTAAACAGCGTTGGTGGGAAAGTGTACAGGAGGGTGGGTCGAATGACGAATGACGGAATGACGAATGACGAAAAAATGTCGAAGCACGAATGACGAAAAGTAAGTGGAGCATTTTGTTTGTCATGGGGATGGCGGTGGGGGCGCTGTGTGGGATTGCCCTCGCGAAGAATCCCACTAACGCCGGGCCGGAGGATGCGCCGATCAGGTTTCCGCTCCCGCCGCCCAGGCCCCTCTCGGCCGAGGAGGAACTCCAGACGTTCAAGGTGGCCGACGGGTTTGAGATTCAACTGGTCGCCAGCGAGCCGCTGGTGGAGGATCCGATCGCGCTGTCGTTCGATGGCGATGGACGAATGTGGGTGGCGGAGATGCGGGGGTATATGCACGACATCGAGGGGAAGGGAGAGGATCAGCCACTGGGGCGGATCAAGATATTGTCCGATACCGACGGCGACGGGCGAATGGATCGGGCATCGATTTTTCTGGATGGCCTGCTCATGCCGCGCGGCGTGATGGTTTGGCGCGATGGGGCGATCGTGGCCGAGCCGCCCAACCTGGTCTTCTGGCGCGATAGTGATGGCGATGGCAAGGCCGATGAGAAGACGATCATCGCCAACACCTACGGCACCCGCGGCGGCCAGCCCGAGCACATGGCCAACTGCCCGACCTTCGCCATGGACAACTGGATCTACTCGGCCTCGCATAACATGCGATTTCGCATGGTCGGGGGAAAGTGGGTTTCAGAGACCACGCGTGCCCGCGGCCAGTGGGGCTTGTCGCAGGATGATCTGGGGAGGCTCTACTACAACTACAACAGCGATCTCCTTCGGGCCGACCACGTCCCAGCGCAATATCTGGCCCGCAACCCGAATTTCCTCGCCGCCGGCGGCGTGAATGTGAAGCTGATGGCCGACCAGTCGGTCTGGCCGAGCCATCAGACGCCGGGGGTGAACCGGGGATACAGCCCCGGGACTTTGCGCGACGATGGAACGCTCAAGAGCGTGACCGCAACCTGCGCCCCGGGCGTCTATCGCGGCGATCTCTTCGGCGCGGAATTCCGCGGCAACGTCTTCATCCCCGAACCGTCCGCGAATCTCATCAAACGAGTGATCGTCGATGACGCGGACGGAATGCTCTCGGCGCGGAATGCCTATAAGAACACCGAGTTCTGGACCTCAACCGATGAGCGCTTCCGGCCGGTCAATTGCTATACCGGCCCGGACGGCGCGCTCTATGTGGTCGATTTGTATCGGGGAGTGCTTCAGCACAAGGCGTATCTGACCAATTACTTGATCAAGAACATTCTGGACCGAAACCTGGAACAGCCGGTGAACCGAGGGAGGATCTGGCGCGTGGCGCCCAAGGGCGCGCGGGCGGCCATGGTGAAAGTGCAAAGAGATCCAGCGCTTCTCGAACACACCAATGGATGGGTCAGGGATTGCGCCCAGCGCATGATGGTGGAGCGGCCCGATGCCAAGGTGGCGCGACAGTTGGAGAAGATGGTGGGGGGGTCGAAAAACGCGGCGGCGCGGCTACATGCCCTCTGGACGCTGCAGGGAATGGGAAAAATGGAGAGCGGGATCGCGCTTGCCGCGCTGGGC
>JBGPEF010000367.1:0-5923 GCA_041482675.1 Tepidisphaeraceae bacterium
CGACCACGCCCGCCATCCCAGCACATCAATCACCCCATAAAAAATCGCCAGCAGCAGCAAACTGAACCCCCCGGCCCACAGCGCCATCGAGCTGGTCCAGATGTGCTTGATGATCGGCATCCCAATCGGCGTCGGCAGAATGCTCCAAACCCATCCAACCAGCAGACACGCTGCCCCCGCCCCCGCCAGAATCCCCACCTTGGTCCAACCCTCCATCGATGATTTGAGCAACTGCCCCGCCAGCACCCCCATCATCACCGTGGCCCCAAACGCGATGCTCGACAGTATCCACGTATACGGCGTCCCATCCTGAAACCGCCCCAAAATCGCCTTGTCAATCAGAATCGCCAGATTTCCATCCGGCGTGTATTCCCCGCGATGCCCGGCCATCGGCACGAACGACATCAGCGCCCAATACACCACCAGCAACCCGCCCGTGATCGCCATCTGCCAGCGAACGTTCCTCAACTCCATCAACACAATCGTCGCGATCAAATATCCGGCCGCGATCGACTGCAACGTATTGGAATAAATCTTCAACCGATCCAGCCGAAACTCCAGCAGATTCCCCTGCGCGATCATCCCCAGAATCCACAACAGCGCCACCCGCCGCAGCGCCTTCAGATAAATCGATGTCCGGCTCGCCCCCTCCTCCATCCTCCGCCCCAGCGAAAACGGCATGGCCACGCCGACGATGAAGAGGAACAGCGGCATGATCATGTCCCACGCCGAAAATCCCTGCCAGCGCGGATGATCAAACTGATACTGAATCCACTCCGGCGACGCCTTCTTCGACCCCCAGATCCACGTCGCCAGGCTGAACACCAGCCAATGCCCCACATCCGGTCCCATGATCCAAAACATGTCGAAGCCGCGCAGCGCATCGATCGACGTGATCCGCGGCGGCGCGGCCGTCGGCCCGCTGACGGCGGCCGGTTTTGGAAGCGTTTCGGTTCTCGAATAGACCGCAGGAGGTGTTGCGACGGTCATATCCAAAAGCCTATCCACCCCCCTCCCTCCCCGCAACGAAAATGTACCTTACGCCCTCCGACCCCCTCGTAGGGTGCGGCTCGCCGCACCGATCCTCACACCTCACAAACCTGCCTCCGACCCCTCGTAGGGTGCGGCTCGCCGCACCGATCTTCTCATCTCACAAACCCCGGTGCGGCCAGCCGCACCCTACATAGCAGCCCTGATCTCCCCGTAGGGTGCGGCTCGCCGCACCATCCCTCCTATTGCTCTACATCCCCCGCGCGATATCCTCCCCCGATGCCCGACTACCGCCGCCTCTATCGCCCCGGCGGCACCTACTTCTTCACCCTCGTCACCCACAACCGCATCAACATCCTCACCACTCCTCTCGGCCGCCAATCCCTCCGATCCGCCATTGCCGAATGTCGCCGCACCCGCCCCTTCCAAATCCCCGCCATCGTCCTCCTCCCTGACCACCTCCACTGCATATGGACCCTGCCTGACAACGACCAAAACTACTCAACCCGCATCTCCTTCATCAAATCCCATTTCACGCGCCAATGGCGCGCCCACGATGGCTTTGAACCTCCCCTCACCCAATCCCCGGATCATTCGCCACGAACGCGCCCTCTGGCAGCGCCGCTTCTGGGAGCACACCATCAGCGATCAAGCCGACTTCAATCAACACCTCGACTACATCCACTACAACCCCGTCAAGCACGGCCTGGTCTCTTGTCCCCACGCGTGGCCCCACTCCAGCTTTTCCCGCTGGGTCAATCACGCCGCCTACGACGCGACCTGGCAATGCACCTGCAACGACCCGCACCCACCTCCCCTCAATCTCGCCAAACTAGACGCCCGCTCCGAGTAGGGTTGCGGCTCGCCGCACCAATCTCCTCACCTCACCAACTCCGGTGCGGCCAGCCGCACCCTACACAACTACTTCGCCCCCGGATCTCTCTGTAGGGTGCGGCTCGCCGCACCATCCCCTCCCCCAACGAATCCCGGTGCGGCCAGCCGCACCCTACACTCAAAAATCCACCTGTTGCGCCGTCGTAAAAAACCTCCATTTTTTTCCGCGCCATTCCCCGAAAAACTCCACAACTCTGTTGCGCGCACCGACCAAAAACCCCAAAATCGCCCCTATAGATAGAGGAGGTGTGTTATGCCACAACCCGCCGCTGCCCCCGCGCTCCCCCAACCCAGCGCCCGCGCCCATTCCCTCTCTCCAAAATCCTCTTCCGATCTGCGCAAACCTGCGTCACCCGCGTCATCTGCGTTCAACTCTTTTCCGGACTCGCTTTCCTCCGCCAAGGACCCAATCCGGCCGCGGTCGGGACTCAAAAAGGACGCATTTGGGACTCGAAAAGGACTCGGAAAGGACTCGCCTTTTCTCACCCTCATATTCACAACCCCCGCTGCCCCCTCCTCTTATCAATTTCGACCTCCACGAACATTTTTTTCCCTCCGATTGGACCTCGGTACAAAACGAACCCATACCCACCACAACCCCTTCCCGCTTCACGTCTTCCCGCTTCACGTTTCACGTCTTCACGTTTCACCCCCTCCCTCTTTTCCTTGCCTCCCCCCTCCCAAAAACGCTACCATATCCCCTCATGCCCCGCCCCAAACTATCCTCCCCCACCATCGCCCTCTACCTCGTCGCCGCACTCCTCGCGGCCAACTTGATTGCCACCCTCGCCCGCTCCGACACCCCCTCCATTCTCCCCGCGGCCTTCGCTCAGCAGGGCCGCCAGCCCCCCATCGCCGGCGGCGGCGGACTGTTCGTCATGCCGGCCCAGCTTTCCGGCAATACCTGGGGCGCATACCTGATGGATGTCGATCGCGGCACCCTCTGCGTCTATCAGTTCTTCCCCGGCACCCGCCAACTCCTGCTGGTCGCCTCCCGCAAATTCACCAACGACACGCGCCTGGAAAATTTCAATACCTCGCCCTCGCCCGGCGAAGTGGCCGACCTCGTCGAGAAGCAGGCCAAAGGCATCCGCGTCAACGCCCCACCCCCGCCCGACGAGGTCAAACCGCCGCAAAAAGATCCGTAACACCGGCGTCCGGTGGGTCGGGCACTCTTGCCCGACATTGCTTACAATTTGATATAATCGCCGCCAACGAAATCATCAGGAGCTACACCATGGCAAAAATGTTTTACACGATGGAGGAAACCAAGACCTCCCTCGGCCGCAATGAAGAAGAGATCAAGCAGCTCGCCCGCGAAGGCCGGCTGCGCGAGTTCCGCGATGGACCGCGGCTGATGTTCAAGGCCGACCAGGTGGAGCAGCTCAAGGCCGAGCTGGGCGGCGGCGGCGGTGGCGGGGATTCGATCAACATCGGCCCGGCCGAGTCGGGCGCGCCCATTGGACTGGCCGGCGACAGCAGGTCCGGCTCGAGCATCGGCAGCGGCATTGCCCTGGTTGAAAACACTCCCAGCCCCATGGGCAAAGGCGATACTCACGTGGATATCGGCCTCTCCGGCTCGCTGGGCGGCAGCGTCGGTGGATCGGTCAGCGGCATCCCATCGCCCGGCCGAAGCGGCCCGCGCGATTCCGGCGGCAGCCACGTCGGCTCCGGCTCGGGCATCATGAATCTGGGTGGCAGCGGCGTCGGCTCTGGCGGCAGCCGGGCCGGCATCACCGTCTTTGATGTCGATGATTCGCAGAAAGTCGATCCCAGCGCCCAGACCGCCATCAATCCCAGCGTGCAGGACCAGATCAACCTCGAAGGCGTCGGCTCCGGCTCGGGGTTGCTCGACCTGACGCGCGAAAGCGATGACACCAGCCTCGGCGCTGTCTTCGATGAACTGACTCCCGGCGCGCGGCGCACGCCGTCGGGACATCGCGCAGCGGCGGCCGACGTACACACGATGGAAACCCAGGCCGGCGCCGATTTCTCCGCCGAGCCGCGCGCCCGCGGCACCCTGGCCGCGCCGATTTATGTCGAGGCCGCCGATCCGTGGGCCAGCGCCCTGGGCGCTGCATCGGTGGCCGTGGTGGCCGTTTTGATTTTCGGCGGATACATCCTCGCCGAAGTGCTCCAGGGCCATCACCCGGAGGCACTGGATCGCCTGCGGGCCGATGGAATCATGTGGGGCGGAATCGCCGTCGGGGTGACCGTGATCACCTTCTTCGTCGGATTCTTCCTCGGCAAATCTGGAGCCCGGTAGGTCCGCCTGTGCCGGAGATCGTTTGGGCCGAATGACGGAGAACGAAGATTTTTCGCTGCGCCCCCTTGCTTTTTGCGGATGGACGGGCAAACTAGAGCGTAATAAAGGAAGCTGGCGAGAGTATATGCAGCTTCCGGAGCTTCGGTGAGACAGGCACTCTTGCCCGTCGACCAAGCAAAAACGGCCGGTTGGAACCGGCTTTCGGAAATCGGATTTCCACTAGGCAAGGAGGCCATGTCATGGCTCGTCGGCTCATCGCATTGGGGTTTGTAGGACTTCTCCTCACCGGTTGCGTCTCACGCGATCAATACGAAGCAGTCAAAATGGAACGCAACAGCATGGCCGAGCAACTCGGCACTGCCCAGGCCTCGTCCGCCGCCGACCGTGCGGCTGCCGATGCATGGAAGTCGCAGCAGGAACGCCTGATTGCGGCTGGTGACGACAAAGACAAGGCCGCCGCTCTCGCCATCAAGGAAAACGCCGAGCTACAGGCCCGCAACCGCGAGCTTCAGAGTAAGTATGAAGCCGCCCTCAATAGCCAGGGGACGATCGTCATGGGCAATGCGCTGCCCGCCGAACTGGCCGGGCCGCTCAATGAGTTGGCCATGCAAAACAAGGAATTCGTCGACTTCGACGCCGCTCGCGGGACCCTGAAGCTCAAGAGCGATGTCACCTTCAACAAGGGCAGCGCTGAATTGACCCCGCAGGCCAAGTCGATCGTCGATCGCGTGGCCGCGATTCTCAACTCGCCCTCCGCCCGCAATTATGAATTCCTCGTCGCCGGTCACACCGACAACACGCCGGTGAGCAATCCCGCCACGATCGCGGCCGGCCACAAGGACAACATGTTCCTCTCCTCGCACCGCGCCATCAGCGTGGCCAAGGAACTGGTCGCCCAGCGCGTCAACGCGCAGCGCATCGGCTACATTGGCTTTGGCGATCAGCGCCCGGTTGCCACCAACGCCACCACCGATGGCCAGTCGCGCAATCGCCGCGTCGAGATCATGATCAGCCCCTCGACCGTGAAGGGCTCGCCCGGCATCGCTGACAACGCCCCCGCCGCCCCCAAGAAGGCCAGCCCCGCCCTGAACAAGGATTCCGTAACCGGCGGCACCGTCGAGCAGCGGCAGATTATCACGAAGTAAGTAGCACGGGCATCTTGCCCGTGAAGCACCGTAAGTCGCACGGGTTTCGCCGCCCGTGAAGCACCGCCCAGACGACCGTGACATGAGAAATGGGAGATTAGAAGTAGAAGAAGACCCACAGCTTTCTTCTCCCCCTCCGACGCCCCGCGGCCAACCATGCGCGGGGCGTTTTTGACGTTAAAGGTTGCGGTAGAATGGCGGGATGAACAAGGAGCAGTGGAAGGCCGTCGATCAGTACATCGTCGATACGCTGGTCAGGCAGGATGAGGCGCTGGAGGCCGCTCTGGCGGCAAGCAGCGCGGCCGGCCTGCCCGCCATCGCCGTGTCGCCCAACCAGGGCAAGCTGCTGATGCTGCTGGCCAGGATGGTGGGGGCCCGGCGCATCCTGGAGATCGGCACGCTGGCCGGCTACAGCACCATCTGGCTGGCACGCGGCCTGGCCGACGGTGGACGGCTGGTCACCCTGGAGATGGTGGAAAAGCACGCCCAGGTCGCCCGGGCCAACCTGGCGCGGGCGGGCCTGACGGACGTGGTGGAACTGATGGTGGGGCCGGCACTGGAGACATTGCCGAAAATCGCCGCCGCCAAACGGGGGCCATTTGACCTGATCTTCATCGACGCCGACAAG
>JBGPEF010000368.1:0-5920 GCA_041482675.1 Tepidisphaeraceae bacterium
CCACTTCGTGGCGAAGAGCTGATCGAATACGGGATCAGAAATCCCACCGCCGGAGGGCAATTGGGCGAGCTGCGGATGTGCGCCGACGGCGTTATCCGCGAAATTCCCCGCGAGCAGTTGGCCTCGGTCCAGACGACTCAGGCGCGACCGCCAACCGCCAATGAACTGATCGAGCAGGCAGTGCGCGAAAGTCATGTGGCGATGACGGCACCGCGAAACGGTGAGCTTTTGAAATAGGAGCCGAGCCTCAACCTGCCGAAGTAGGCGGGCCAGATGAGTGGAACGGATTTGGAAATCTAACCCTTTGGAGCATGACTATGCAGCTTGACCTGGATCATTGTATGGCGCCGGGGGGGATTTGGGTGTAATGGAGGGCTGATCGAGCGGGCATTTAAGCCCCCTCGATCGACATTCGAAGAGGCGCAAAAAGAGCCGGCCCGTCAGGGTCTGGCTCATTTAGCGCGCTGGGGAGGCGTCCCAAATGGCTGCGCAAAATCCCATTTTGATCTGCGCACTACGCCCGCGGTGTTGCGCAAACGGGCACATTTTTTTCCGTGGGCGCAACGCGTTTTTGGTTTTGGTAAGGGAAAGTGAGAAAAAAAATTTTGAAAAAAGTCATATGGACAACAGTCAGGCGCAACACGGATGGAAGAGGATGGATTTATCCGATAGCTGCGTGAAGAAAGTGGCGAGGCGGACCCTCACCCCGGCCCTCTCCCGGAGTACCCGGAGAGGGAGTAGGAGAGGGGAAGGAGAGTTATTCAGCACGAAGAGAGGCCGGGGTAATGCGGCGGGTGGCGAGGAGGGTGGCGAGGGTGAGAACGAGGAGGCCGGTGGCGAGGATGGCGGAGAGGGTGAGGGTGAGTTGGGTGAGGTTGAGCGAGCGGTGGGAGGAGAGGAGGGTGGGGAGGATGGCGATGAGGGCGCAGAGGGTGCCGGAGAAGAGGCCGAGAATTAAGAGCAGGGAGTTTTCGGCGAGGAGGAGTGCGAGGCGGCGGAGGGGACGGAAGCCGAGGGCGGCGAGGAGGGCGAGTTCGGCTTTGCGTTCGATGAGGGAACGGAGGAGGAGGATGGAGAGGCCGACGGTGCCGAGGAGAAGGCCGAGGGAGCCGAGGGATTGGAAGGTGGAGAGGTAGGTGTTGGCGACTTCCTGGTAGCGGGCGAGGCGGTCGGAGGTGGGCTCGATGGTGATGGCGTAGTCCTGGAGTTCGGAGCTGAGGAGGCGCTGGAGGGGTTTGGTGTCGGAGGGGGGACATTCGATCAAGACGGTGCCTGCGCCGGATTGGTGGGGGAAGAGTTGGAGAAAGTTTTCCTCGGACATGAGGAGCTCGGATTGGAACATGGAGTGGGAGAGGGTGGCGACGAGTTTTAGATTTTGGGGACGGCCGAGTTGGTCGGTGATGGGGAGGTATTCGTTCAATTTTAATTTCAAAATGTAGGTGGCGGTTTCGTCGTCGGCGATGACGGGGATGGTGGGTGCGGTGTTACGGAGATCAATTGTTTTCTTACCGAGAAGTATCCATTGCGTGTTTTTCGGGGGGTCTTCTTTCGCGAACTCGAAGCGGTCGTCGCTTTGCATCGACGGTGGAACGGCCAGGATGGTTGGGGCGGTGGGACGGGTGAGGTTGAGGCAGGAGATGTCCTGGCCGGCCCAGGTGCGCATGGGGGTGAAGTGGGCGCGGGACCAGAGGGGGTTGTTGGTGTCGCGGATGCCGAGGAGGTCGCGGCCTTGTTTTGTGTTCAAGTCGCCGAGGAGGGGGAGGTCGGCCTGAAGAATCAGTTGGTAGCCGCCGGTGCCGGATTTTTTATCGGTGGTGTCGGCGGGCGGGGTGGCTTTCATGGAGGCGACGGTGACGAGGGTGAAACTCGCGAAAGCGATGAGGGCGATGGTCATGAGGGAGCGGGCGCGGCGGCGGGCGGCGTTGCGCAGGCCGAGGGAGGCGATGGAGAGATGGGGGGAGTCGTGGCGCTTGAGGCGGAGGAGAATCGCGATGCCGGCGAGGGTGGAGATCAGTAGCAGAGAGCCGGCGGAGAGGAAGGCGGTGGATTGGGAGATTTTGTTGATGACGCCGAGGATGAGCAGGCCGAGGGCGGGGATGAGGGAGGCGAGGGCGAGGGTGGGGGCGAATTTGCGTTTGGATTTGGGGATGGTGGCCAGGTCCCATGCGCCGGCGAGGAGGGAGGCGCTGTGGGCGGCGGAGAGGCGGCGGACGGAGAAGAAGATGGCGAGGAAGGCGATGAGGAGGCTGGAAAGCAGGCCGGTGAGGATGGTGCGCGGGAGGGTGTGGAGATGGAGGGCGGTGGTGCCGACCGCGCCGATCCACCAGGTGCGCAGGGCGTAGATGATGAACTGTGTATAGAAGGCGGCGAGGACGACGCCGATGAGTGCGCCGATGAGGGAGAGGAGCATTCCTTCGGCGAGGGCGAGGCGGCGGAGTTGCTTTGGCGAGAAGCCCAGGGCGGAGAGGAGGCCGAACTGGCGGGAGCGCTGCTCGACGGAGAGTCGGAAGAGCATGCGAGGAGAATGGCGGCGGCGGCGATGACGAAGAAGGAGAAGGAGACGAAGAGCTCGGCGAAATCGGTGCCGGAAGTAGCGGCGGCGAGTTGTTGGGATTTGATGGGGGTGAAGGAGAGGCCGAGTTCGGCGGGATTTATTTGATTGAGGAGTTCCCTGGTGAAAGCTTCGGATTGCGCGGCGGGGAGGCGGATGGAGTTGATGTCGCCGAAAGTATTGCCCCAGAGTTTCTGCGCGGCGGAGAGGCTGAGGAAGAGTTTGGGGGCAGCGCGGTATTTTTTCCAGTAGGCTTCATCGTCGGGGGTGATGAGTTTTTTGTCGATGGAAAGGCCGGCGGGGGCGTCCCAGTTGGACATGCTGGAGGCGTCGGTGAGGCCTTTGTAGTTGGGGGTGAGGGAGGGGTCTGCGCCGAGGCCGGTCATGGGGAGGATTTTGGCGAGGGTGAAGGGGGATGGGGATTGGGTTTCGATCAATTCACCGTTGGGTTGGCGTTTGAACCAGGTGAGGAGAAGGTGGTCGCCGAGCTTGGCATTGAGTTTTTGGGCGGCGTATTGATTGAGAGCGATTTGGTTGTCTTTTAGGGATTCGCCATCGATGTTGGAGAGGCCGGCGGCGATGGCGTAGTGGAGGGAATTTTCGATTTGCGATTTGCGATTTGCGATTTGACGAGAGGAACCCTCACCCCGACCCTCTGTCTCCACGGCGACTCTACGACCCGGCGTACCGGGAGAGGGGGAAGAAGTCGGCGCGGCGGGAGAGGAAATTCTGGTGACGTGGTTGATGAGATAGATGGAGACTTTGCGGAGGGGGATTTGGAGTTTTTGGGCGGCCTGGGTGGCGGCGCGATCGACTGCGGGGAGGATGTAGGTGGTGGAGGAGTTGAGGATGGATTCGCGGTTGTCGGGGCTTTTGTCGAGAGTGAGGGAGTAGTCGTCGAGGCGGGCGATGTCTTTGAGGATGATATTGAGCGTGGGGAGGGATTGGAGGTGATTGGTGTTTTTGTTGGCGCTGACGAGGAGGAGGTTGGCGCGGTGGGGTTGGTCGAGGGCTTGTTGGAGATTCCTGAGATTGGTCCAGAGGTTGAGAGTGGGACGCTGACTGCCGGCGAGGGAGAAGAGGGAGATGAAGTTATCTTCGGTGGAGTTTTTTTCGACCTGGATTTGCATGTTGTTCAGGGTGTCTTGTCGGGAGCGGCGCGCGAGGGTGGCATCCTTGGGGGTGTCGTCAGCGCTGGGGAGGGAGAGGATGAGGGTTTGGCGGGGGGCGGCGCCCAGGAGGGAGGCGAGGGGTTTGTTGAGGATGCAGCGATTGTCGGGGATGGGGACGAGGTTGCCGGCGAGGGCGGCGATTTGGACGCCGGCGGCGGCGGAGTTGGTGGATTCGTTGAGCGCGCCGCCGCGGAGGTAGATGCCGGGGATGGATTGGTTGAAATGTTCTTTGAAGTTGGGATGGGATTGGATGCGGGTGGCGAGGTCTTGCGGGAAGAAGCGGCCGGGGGCCAGGGAATAATCGATGGGGCCGAGGCGATGGAGAGTGAGGTCGCGGAGAGAGAGTTTTACGGAGTCGCCAACCATGAGTGCGCCGGTGAGGATGGCGGAGGAGATGGCGACGGCGGCGATGAGGGCGAGATTGGCGAGGCGGAAGTGGGTGAGGGTGCGGAGGAGGAGTTTGAGGCGGGACATGTTTGTTGTCTGTGGTTTGTTGTTAGTAGTGCCGTAATGGTGATCCGTGTCGCTGGGGTTGGGTTACTGTTCTCGTTTTCCGTGTCGCACAAGTTGGCCGTCCTGCATGTGGAGTTGGGTGTGGAAGAGGGAGGCGAGGGTGGGGCTGTGGGTGACGGTGATGATCATGGCGTTGGTTTGGGTTGCGAGATCGAGGAGCAACTGGCCGATTGTAGCGCTGGTTTTGGAGTCGAGGTTGCCGGTGGGTTCGTCGGCGAGGAGGAGGGTGGGTTGGTTCATGAGGGCACGGGCGATGGCGATGCGTTGGCGCTCGCCGCCGGAGAGTTCGGATGGGAGGTGGGAGGCGCGGTCGGTGAGGCCGACTTTCTGGAGGAGGTCTTGGGCGCGGGTGATGTCGTTGGGGGTGATTTTGGCGGAGGCGAGTTTGGTGAGGAGGATATTCTCCAGCGCCGTGAGTTGGGGGAGGAGGTGGTGGTCCTGGAAAACGAAGCCGATGTTCTGGGCGCGGAATTTTGCGAGGGCGGAGGGATTGAGGGAGAAGGGATTCGTTTTGTTGAGAGTGAAAGTGCCGGACGTTGGTGTGTCGAGGGTGCCGAGGATGTTGAGCAGGGTGGATTTGCCGGAGCCGCTGGGGCCGAGGATGGCGAGGGAATCGCCGGGATTGAGAGTGAGAGTGATGCCGCGGACGACGACCAGGGGTTCCGCGGGGGTTGGATACTCCTTGTGCAGGTCATTCACCTGGAGGGCTGTGGTCATCGGACGAGTTCCTCGTAGAGCTCAAGCATCTTCGCAGCCATATGGTCGTCGGTAAATTGGGAGCGGACGACGGACTGGCCCTGGAGGCCGAATTGCAGGCGGCGGTGGGGATCGCGGAGAAGCTCGGCGAGGGATTCGGCGAGTTTTTTGGGATCGTTGGGAGGGACGAGGAGGCCTGCGCCGGTGGTGTAGATCAATTCGCGGAAGGAGCCGTGGGCGGGTTGGACGACGGGGACGCCGCGGGCGAGGGCTTCGAGGACGAAGATGCCTTTGGCTTCCTCGTAGGCGGTGGGGACGGAGAGGATGTCGATGGAGTCGAGGAAGGCGAGTTTGCCGGCCAGATCGACTTCGCCGATGTAGAGGAAATGTTTGGCCAGGCCATCGCGAGAGATGCGGTCCTGGAGATCGACGAACCAGCGTTCGTTGGCCTTGCCGAGGTAGCCGGCCGCGCGAAGCTTGGCGTTTTCCATTCCGGGGAGAGTGCGAAGGATTTTGAAGGCATCGTATAAGCGGTCGAGGCCTTTTTCGGGACAGATGCGGGCGAAGTAGCCGACGGTTGGGGGGCGATCGGGCTCGCGCAGGGGCGGAGCATCGCTCAGGTGCTCTTTGGAGATGCCGGGGTAGATGGTTTCAATGCGGCTGCGGGGGAGGGCGAGGTAATCGGCCATTTTTTCGGCGTAATAGTTGCTCGTGGCGACGAAGCGATCGACGTGATGGGTGTGCTGGCGCATCAGGTCGCGGGCCTGGGTTTTCCAGGGCTCGACCATGGCGTCGAGGAAGATGTCTTCGCCGGTCAGCTCGCAGACGATGGGGATTTTGAGCTGCTCGCGGAGATAGGGGGCGACGCCGAGGAACATGGCGTTGGGGAGGGTGATGATTTGGGGTTTGATTTCATCGCGGAGGAAGGCGGTGAGGCGGCGGAGTTCTTTTTTCTGTGGGCCCGCAATACCTTTGAGGATGGAGATGG
>JBGPEF010000369.1:0-5904 GCA_041482675.1 Tepidisphaeraceae bacterium
CCGCCGGAAAGTTCCTTGGGGTAGGCCTCTTCATAGCCTTCCAAGCCAACCAGGTCGATGCACTGCGTTACTCGGCTCGTCGCTTCGGCCGGCGGAATGCCCAGGTCGTTCAACGCCAGCTCGATGTTCTGCCGCACCGACAGCCAGGGATAGAGCGCGAAACTTTGAAACACCAGCGCGACACCGGGGTGAATTCCATCCAGCGGCTTGCCGTGGGCCAGCACTTCTCCGCGCGTGGGCTTCAGCAGCCCGATGAGAGCGCGAAGCAGAGTGCTCTTTCCGCACCCGCTGGGGCCAAGCATTGCAATTACTTCCCCTTCATTGACCGCCAGCGTCACGTCTTTTAGCACCACGCGTCCCTCGCCAGGCCCGAAGGCGACGGAGACGTTGCGGGCTTCGCAGATCGCCCCATTCGTTGCTTCTGCCGCGGGCATGCTCACCTGCCTTCACACGTTCAGGCTGAATCGGTCTTCGGCCAGTCGGTACAGACGCTTCCAGAAAAAGCGGTTGATGAGGACCACCGCCACCGCCATCGTAGTCACACCCGCTGCGAGCAGCGGGAAATTCGCCCGGGTCGTTGCTTCGCTGATGAGTGATCCGAGGCCGTAGGCCGTGAATGTACGGTCCTTGAGGTTCACGTATTCGCTGACAATCGTGGCGTTCCACGCGCCGCCCGCCGCCGTCACCAGCCCAGTCAGGAGATAGGGAAATACCGCCGGAAGGTACAGCTTGGTCCAGGTGTGCCACCGGCTGACCCGGTAGACGCGGGCAACTTCCTTCATCTCGGCCGGGATCGCCGATACGCCGGCAATTACGTTAAATAAAATGTACCACTGTGCGCCCAGGAGCATCAACGCCACGCAGCCGGCCGTGAATGGGACGTGAAGGAACAACAGAGCCATCGTGACCAGCGGGAAGAGCATCGGCGCGGGGAAGCTGGCCACGACCTGAATGACCGGCTGCAATCGCTCGGACCATTTGGGCGAAAGCCCGATGAGGATTCCCACGGGCAGCGTCCATGCCGCACCGATCAAGACCGCCGCCGTTGTTCGGGCAAAACTGGCAAACAGCGCCAGCAGTACGCCGAGCCAGTCGTCGTGGTGGCCGGTCGCGTTCAGGGGCAACGCCGTCAGCAGTCGGACCAGTGACCAGGCGCCCCACACGGCAACTGCCCCCAAAGCGGCAAGAAAGGTCCAGCGAAACAGGCGGATCGGGATACGAAGCTGTGCTTTTTGTTGCCGCGCGGGTCCTGCTGCCCCGACATCAACTCGCAAGGTAGTATGCTTCGCGCGTCGCCGCGCCAGGGCCGCCGACAGCACCTTGAACAGCCGCGACCGCCGCAGCAGGTTGAGCATCCACGATTCCGGGGGATGCGCTTCGGCCTGCTCCTCCAGTTTGAACCGCTGGCTCCAAACCACAATCGGACGCCATAGAACTTGATCCACCACCACGATCATCACCACCATCGCCACGATTGCCGCGAGCATGGCCGGCGTATTCCCTTCTCGAATCGCTTCGTTCATATATGAGCCAATGCCCGGAAGCCGGTAATCCTTGTCTCCAAGGGTAAACGCCTCGTTGACGGTCAAGAAGAACCAGCCGCCGGCCATCGACATCATCGAGTTCCAAACCAGGCCGATCATGGCCGCGGGGACTTCAAGGATGCGGAACGTCTTCCACCACGATAGCCGTTGCAACTTCGCCACCTCCCGCAGCGGCGGCGGAATGCCCCGCAAGCTGCCGTGGAAACTGAACGTCATGTTCCAGGCCTGTCCCGTGAAGATCATCACAACGCATGCCAGTTCCAGCCCGAGCTGCCGCGTCGGAAACAACGCGATCATGGCAAGCACCAGCCCCGGAAGAAACCCCAGCACCGGAATCGCTTGCAGCACATCCAACATGGGGAGCATGGTCTTTTCAGCGCGAGGGTTGTGGGCCGCGACAGTGCCATAGGCGAGCGTGAACAGGAGTGAAAGAACGTAAGCCGCGAGTCCTCGGCACAGGCTGAGCAGTGTGTAGCCCGGCAGCGAAATGAAGCGCAGGCTGATCTCGACGTGCTCGTGGTAGGGTGCCGATACCTGCTTTCCGATCATCACCATTGAGCCGATGAGGGAGCCTGCCAGCGCCAGAACGATCAGTTCCACGGCCCACGAAGTCCGCGCCTTGAGGGCGTCGCGGACCCTGCGGGTATGAAAGACGACCAGTGGCAAGCGGCGGACACTCCGGGCTTGGAACCCCCACGGAAAAGGAAGCACACGAAGTTAGCACCGCCATTGAGGACAGGTGTTCACCCCCTGCCATTATGCCGCCAACATTGCCGAGGATCAAAGTGTTAGCCGATGTGTCGCTCCACAGGTCCGTCCCGCCAATAGCCTCGGGCCACCGCGGATACGCCGCACCCGCCCCGATACGAAGTGCGCGGTAACTTTCGGATCGGCCGCCTGCCCGCCTGTGCTGCCGCTGGCACGCCGCATGCATCGTTTGCAGGCTGAAAGGAGCTTTTCGTGCGTCGTTATCACCTTCCCGAGGATGTTCGCAAGCGGATGGTCCAGGCACAATTGAAGCGCACCGGCGGCCACCCCCGCCTTGCTCACGTTGTCGAGCGGAATATCAATACGCTCGTCGAGATCCGCGAGCACATGGAGCGCCGCAAAAGCTTCCAGGATCGGATCGCCGATCGGATCACCTGGTTCTCGGGGAGCATGATATTCGTCTACATCCATCTGGCGTGGTTTGCCATCTGGCTCGCCATCAACCTGGGGTGGACACACCTCAAACCGTTCGACCCCTACCCGTTCAACCTGCTGACGATGATTGTCTCGCTGGAAGCGATCATGTTGGCGACGTTTGTGCTGATCAGCCAGAACCGGATTTCCCTAATCGCGGATCAGCGCGCGGATTTGGATCTACAGATCAACCTGCTGGCGGAGTATGAGATCACACGGGTGCTGACCCTTGTGGATGCGATTGCGGATCACCTGGGGCTGGACGTGGGGAAAGATCCGGAGGTGGAGGAGCTGAAGGCTGACACAGCGCCGGAGATGGTGATGGACGAGATGGAGCACATAAAGCAAAGGGCCAGGGGCGGGCCCAGGAAGCCGGCGGCGCAGAAGTAAGATCAGGTCAGAAGCCGTCGGTGCAGAAGGGGAGCGGGCCGTCGGAGAAGGCATTGAGAGCGTCAATGGCGCTGGGGCGGCTTACTTCCATCAGTTCCATTTCGGCCGCAGCGCGCGCGGGCAATTCGCCCAGGGCAATGGCGGCCCAAACCCGGTCGGCACAGACAATTTCCGCCGAGGCATCGGTGGGCTTTGCGGAAGCCTTGCCATCTTCGATGTCGATGCGAAATTTGGAGGCGAAGCCTTCGGTTTCGCGCACCTCGATCACCGCCGAGCCCTTGCGGTGGCGAGGCAGGTGCATGGCCGCGATGAGACGGGCATGATCGAGTATGCGCACCTGCATGCGGGTGTGGAGTTTCACGTCGGCCGCGGCATGAGTCACCGGGCGATGCGGCACCTGCGTCTCTTTGAGCATCCAATTCAGCGGCAGGTCCAGGGGCATTGTCAGCAACGCGGTTGAGTATTGATCGCGCAAGCTGCCCAGGAACGACAACTGGCGTCGCAGCGATTCGGCCGAGTCATAAATCAGGTCAATAACCCGCAGCACATCCTTTCCGCCGGTTTTTTCGTGTTTGTAAAACATCCAGCCGCGCAGGCCGCCTTCGGGTTTGGGATCGACGATGATCAGGCCCTGCTCGGCGCGGATGAAATAATGCTCCCAGTAGGATTCGCATCGCTCGATGTCGCACTGGCCGCGCGAAACCAGGCGGTTTCGCGCTGCTGCCAGGGCGGATTTATCGGCATCGGTCATGAATCGCAAACCAGAGCAGTCATCCTGCGGCATGATCGTTAATGGGATCGTCCACTCGGCCCTGCGCTCCACCAGGCCGAATCCGAAGTGCTCGTAATAGGACGCGCGCCACGGCATCAGGGCGCTGAGCACGTGCTCGCGCTCGCGGCCGAGGCGCATCGCTTCGCGCATCACGATGCTGGCCACTCCATCCACTTTCCCAGCGCCTTTGCGGCGTTCGGTTTTAATCGCGCCGACATGGGCGATGCCCTGGCAGGAGATCGGCGCGCCGCGCACCCACATCGTCAGCCGAAGACTCGTCGCGGTGCCGATCGCCTTTCCATCGCGCTCGGCCAGCAGGTAATCCCCCGGCCTGGAGCGGCCCTGGTTATGGATGAATTTCCGCCACTCGGCCAAATCTTGTCGCGAATGGGAATAACAAAGCACCCGGGTCTCGGCCACCCGGTCCAAATCACCCTCTCCAACCCAGCGCAAGTTGAGATTCATCAGGTGGGTTTCTGCAACCGGGCGAGAAATGCCATGTGCTCCGGCGTAGCC
The DNA here is from genome assembly GCA_041482675.1 of Tepidisphaeraceae bacterium. Lineage (GTDB taxonomy): Bacteria > Planctomycetota > Phycisphaerae > Tepidisphaerales > Tepidisphaeraceae > JBGPEF01. Next base: position 4,405 of record JBGPEF010000369.1, read on the forward strand.
AGCCCCTTTTGCAGAGTCTGGATGACTGCTGCAACCTCGCCGCTCAACATTGCCGCCGGATCAAGCCACAAACCGGGGAAGACTTCGCTCCTGTAAACACCATCCTTTAGCGGCAGCGGCTCATATTTCCCCTGCCGCAACACCATCCAATCAATCACATCGTCGTACACGCGCCACACGACGTATTCCTTCACACCGTGCTTGCGATAACAATTGAGCTTCACATGCAAATCGTAGCTCACACTGCTGGCGGCCACCTCCGCCACCAGCTCGGGTGCTCCCTCGACGTATCCTTCCTTATCAATTCTGCTCTGCCCGCCGCACTCCGAAAGAATTCTCAGAAATGCATCCGGCTGAGGCTCATTGTCGAGATCCAACCGCAAAGAGCTGTTGTCTCCACCGCGCACGCCGACAGTCGACGCACGATAAAGGCTAAGCCAGCCGATGAGATCAAAATGTGGGCTGCCGTGGTACGAATCAGAAACTGGCGGTGGTGGCATGTAGACGAGCCCATCTATCAATTCGGCCTTCTTCAGGTTCGGCGTCGCGTCATATCGCCGTTCAAACTCGTCGCGCGAAAGCCGATCCCCATTTTGCAGAGGTGGAATGGCCGGCCGCGGGGGCCGCTGCGGATTTCTGAAAGCTGCGACGGACATAATTGCCTCAACTCTGATTATACCTAACTGACGGCAACGCAAGCGTCCCGGCGCCTGCCACAATGGCAACCACCACAACACCACCCCCAACCCCTCTGCCACCCTGACAGTCCATGCCGCCACCCGCGCTCTGCCACAACTTTAGCCCTCATAGCCATTTATCGACTATTCACCTGTTGGCACCCGCTTTGTTCTGGGCATGAGACACCGATGGTTCGTCCATCGGTCTCTAAGGCTCTGGCAAATCGTTCAAAACAGGAGACCTGGCATGGCCGCTAAGATGCTGGCCTTCGACGCGGAAGCTCGCAAAGCACTGCTCGAAGGTGTTACCAAGTTGGCCCGCGCGGTGAAGGCGACTTTAGGACCGCGCGGCCGAAATGCTGTGATCGACAAGGGATGGGGCGCTCCCAATATCACCAAGGACGGCGTCACCGTCGCCGAGGAAATCGAGCTCAGCGACAAATATGAAAACATCGGCGCTCGCCTGGTGCGCGAGGCCGCTACCAAGACCTCCGACGTAGCCGGCGATGGCACGACCACCGCGACTGTTCTCGCCGAGGCCATTTTCAAGGAAGGATATCGATCGCTGGCGGCCGGCGCGGATGCGATGGCGCTGGCGCGCGGAATTCGCAAGGCAGTTGATGCGGTCGTGAATGACCTCAAGAACCGCTCCAAGCCCATCAGCGGCAAGGCCGAAATCGCCTCTGTCGCCTCCATCTCCGCCAACAACGATCGCGAAATTGGCGACATCATGGCCAACGCCATGGAAAAAGTCGGCAAGGATGGCGTGATTACGGTCGAAGAGGGCAAAAGCCTCGAGACATACGTTGACGTTGTCGAAGGA
>JBGPEF010000370.1:0-5903 GCA_041482675.1 Tepidisphaeraceae bacterium
CGCGGAGACGCAGAGACGCGGAGAAGAAGAAACAGATGAGGAGAGAGCACGGGCATCCAGGTACGGCTGCCCATGTCACGCAGATTGGATATGGGACGAGGATGTTTAGATGAGTCGAGCGGCGGTTGGATATTTTGGGAAGGGGTGGAGATGGCAGTCGCTGGTGGGGGCGATCAAGAGGGGGATGGCGCGGGGGTTGGATTTGGCGGAGCCGGGGATTGAGTGGGTGATTCGGATTTGCGGGTGGAGCGCGATTATATTTGTGATCGCGATTTTTATTTTTGTGCTGAAGGAGGGGGTGGGGGCACTTTCGCAGATTAGCCTGAAGGAATTTTTGACGAGCCCGTATTGGCGGCCGACTTCGCAGGTGAGGGAGCAGTATGGGATTTTGGCGCTGATGACGGGGACGCTGGCGGTGACGGCGCTGGCGATGGTGCTGGCGGTGCCGATTGGGTTGGGGGCGGCGGTGTATATTTCGGAGTTTTCGTCGCCGCGGGTGAAGGAGACGTTGAAGATCATCATCGAGCTGCTGGCGGCGATTCCGTCGGTGGTTTGGGGGTTCATCGGATATATGGTGGTGGGGCCGATCATCATCAATGCGACGGGAGCGCCGGTGGGGGTGAATGTTTTGAATGGGGGGATCATTTTGGCGCTGATGAGCGTACCGGTGATCGTGTCGGTGAGCGAGGATGCGCTGCGGGCGGTGCCGGATTCGTATCGGGAGGCCGCGCAGGCGCTGGGGGCGAACAAGTGGGAGACGGTTTATCGGGTTTTGTTTCCGGCGGCCAAGAATGGGCTGCTGGCGGCGGTATTGCTCGGCGTTGGCCGGTCCATCGGAGAGACGATGGCGGTCTTAATGTGTACCGGCCATGCCGTGCAGATGCCGCACAGCGTGCTGGACCCGGTGCGGACGTTGACGGCGACGATCGCGGCGGAACTGGGGGAGGCGGTGCGTGGGGATACGCACTATCGGGTGCTTTTTTTGATCGGGATTGTGTTGTTTGTGTTTGCGTTTGTTGTGAATCTGACTGCGGATCTGATTGTGAAGGGGATCAGGGGGCAGCGCAATGATTGAACAGAAAATTGGCGCGGTTGAGCCGGTGATGCGGGAGTTGCGGGGCGGGGATGGGAGCGCGGAGGTCCGCGCGGAGGAGGTGGCAGTGGGAAGTGCGCGGGTTTCGAGATTATTTCCGGCCGCGGATGAGCAGATTGGCGGGCTGGAGACGTTTGCGCCGACGGATGTGGAGCGGTCGAAGGCGCGGAGGCAGGGGATCGCCAGGACGGTTTTTTTTATCATGGCGCTGTCGCTGGTGGTTCCGGTGATTTTGATATTGGGTTATTTGGTGGTGAAGGCGTGGCCGGTTTTGTCGTGGTCGTTTTTGGTGACGAATCCGGAGAATCGGATGACAGCGGGAGGGGTTTGGGCGCCGCTGGTGGGGACTTTTTGTTTGGTGTTGATGTCGTTGTTGATTGCAGCGCCGATTGGGGTTTTGGCGGGGGTTTATCTGAATGAATATACGGGGGACAACTGGCTGAGGCGGGTGATTAGTTTGGGGGTGATGAACCTGGCGGGGGTGCCGAGCATCGTGCATGGATTGTTTGGGGTGGGGGCATTTGTTTACTTCGCGCACATGCAGAGATCGCTGCTGGCGGCGGCGTGTACGGTGGCGGTGATGACGCTGCCGGTGATCATCACATCGACGCGGGAGGCGCTGGCGAGCGTGCCGATGGCGTTTCGGGAGGCGTGCTGGAATTTGGGGGCGTCGCGGTTTCAGACGATTCGGACGATCGTGCTGCCGAATTCGATCAGTGGAATACTCACCGGTGTGATATTGCAGGTGTCGAGGGCGGCGGGAGAGACAGCGCCGATTCTTTTTACGGGGGCGGTGTTTTATGCGAGGGTGGCGGATCACGGGTTTGCGGCGTGGGTGCCTTATGGGCCGTCGGACAAGTTCATGGCGTTGTCGTATCACCTGTTTACGCTGTCGACGTCGGTGAAGGATGTTTCGGAGGGGCTGCAATTCAGCACGGCGGTGGTGCTGGTGGGGTTGGTGCTGGCGTTTAATAGTTTGTCGATATTTTTGAGGGTTTATTTGAGGGCGAGGAAAAAATGGTAGGTGGTTTTTTTGGGTCGGAGTGGGAGAGCGGGTTGTTGGTTGGGAGGTGGGTGGAGTGGGAGGCGTTTTTGGTGGTCGGTTTGAATGCCGCGGATGCATGGGGGAGTACCCCCCCTGCAACCCCCCGGTCAATGCAAATGCGGGGGAGGAAAGGGATTGAGGGGGGTTGCAGGCAGTGAGGGGGCTGGCGCGATTCGGGAATCGCTGGCCCTCCGGTGCCCGGCCCTCACGGCCCAGCCAGGCGGACAGGTAGCGGGGGTGAGAAGATTGGAGGGCGGGGAAGGTCAGAGGAGCGTGGTGAAAGATGTTTGGTGGTGCGGTTGGGCCGAGTGATGTGGAGCAGGGAGAGTAAAGGTAGGCGTGATGTATGGTTGAAATTGCGACGAGCCCACATATTCGGTTTGAGGATGTGACGGTGAGGTATGGGGCGAAGGTGGCGCTGCGCGATATTTCGGTGGAGATTCCGAGGAGGGAGATTTTTGGGATTATTGGGCCGGCGAATTCGGGGAAGACGACGTTTTTGAAGTGTATTAACCGGATGATCGATTTTGTGGCGGGGGCGAAGGTGGAGGGGAAGGTGAGCGTGGGGGAGGATGATGTGAGGAAGATTCGGAATGTTTATTCGCTGCGGCGGAAGATCGGGATGGTGTTTCCGCTGCCGGTGGGGCTGCCGCTGACGGTGTATGACAATGTCGCGTATGCGCCGCGGATGGCGGGGATGTCGAGGCGGGAGGAGCTGGATGAGGTGGTGGAGAAATGTCTGCGGCAGGCGATGCTGTGGGATGAGGTGAAGGAGCGGTTGAATTCGCTGGGGACGAAATTGTCGGGAGGACAGCAGCAGAGGCTGACGCTGGCGCGGGCGCTGTCGCTGCGGCCGGAGATTTTGTGTCTGGATGAGTTTTCGATTGCAATTGATCCGGTGACGACGATGAAGATCGAGGATGTGCTGCTGGAATTGAAGAGTGAGATGACGATCGTGCTGGTGACGAATCTGCTTCAGCAGGCGCGGCGGCTGGCGGATCGGACGGCGTTTTTTAATGATTCGGAACTGGTGGAGGTTGGGCCGACGGAGAAGATGTTTGAGGGGCCGGAGAATCAGTTGACGCTGGATTATGTGAACGGGAGTTTTGGATGATTGTCGAACACGAAGCGCCAATCAAGACGGAGATATTCAGCATCCGCACGCGGGATTTGAATTTGTGGTATGGGGATTTTCAGGCGCTGAAGAATGTGACGGTGAACATCAAGCAGGGGATTGTGACGTCGTTGATCGGGCCGTCGGGGTGCGGGAAGACGACGTTGCTGCGATGTTTTAACCGGATCAACGAGCGGCATGGGAGCGTGACGACGAAGGGGGAAGTGATCGTGCTTTATAAGAATATTTACGATGCGGATGTTTCGATCACGCAGTTGAGGCGGACGGTGGGGATGGTGTTTCAGCGGCCGAATCCGATGCCGATTTCGGTGTATGAGAATGTGCTGTTTGGGGCGAAGGTGCATACGGATTGGGGGAAGATGAAGAGGTCAGCGCGGGATGAGATGGTGGAATCGGCGCTGCGCGAAGTTGGTTTGTGGGAGGTCGTGAAGGATAATTTGAAGAGGCGGGCGACGACGCTGAGTTTGGAGGAGCAGCAGAAATTGTGCATTGCGAGATTGTTGCCGTTGAAGCCGCAAGTGATTTTAATGGATGAGCCGTGCTCGGCGCTGGATGCGCAGGGGACGGGGAAGATCGAGGAGCTGATTGGGGCGCTGCGGGAGAGATATACGATAGTGATCGTAACACATAACATGGCGCAGGCGCGGAGGGCGAGCGATGAGTGTATTTTCATGCTGATGGGGGAATTGATCGAGCATGGGAAGACGGCGGATATATTTTTGAATCCGCAGAAGAGGCAGACGGAGATATATATACAGGGGAAATACGGATGAGGGCGGGGATTGAAACGTGAAGACGTGAACCGTGAAACACTAAATGCCGGGGCATCATGAAGAAGTTTGATCAGGAATTGGCGAAGTTGGGGGGGCGGGTGATGGAGATGGGGACGGTTGCGCAGGCGATGGTGGCGATGGCGAGCGCGGCGATGACGGATTTGAAGGCGGTGTATCAGAAGGTGCTCAAGGCCGAGGATCAACTGGATAAGATGCAGCTGGAGATCGATCGGGAGGCGGTGAGGTTGTTGACGGTGTATTCGCCGGTGGCGGGAGATCTGAGGTATGTGCTGTCGGTGTCGCACGTGAACGCGGCGCTGGAGAGGATCGGGGACCAGGCGGTGGGGCTTTGTCATACGCTGGATTCAGCACATCGGCAGGCGGAGGCGGAGGTGTTGCCGACGCTGGTGGCGATGGGGGATCGGGCGGGGGTGATGGTGAAGGATGCGATGCTGGCGTTTTTCAAACGGGATGCGGAATTGGCGCGGTCGATCATCAACGAGGATGACAGCCTGGATGAGTTGAACGACCAGGTTTTGAAGCGGACGTTGAGCGAGGATGAGAGGGCCGGGACGGGTCGGCGGGATGTGGCGACGGCGCTGACGCAGATCTTGTTGGCGCGGGCGTGGGAGAGGATCGGGGACCAGGCGACGAATATTTGTGAGGAAGTGATTTATTTCGTGCAGGGGGCGGATGTGAGACATGCGGGGAAGGGGAAGGCGGGGGCGCGGGTGGGGTAGAAGGGGAGAGCTCACTACGAAGGGCACGAAGACACGAAGAGCAACTCATCGCAGTGCGCAACTCTGTGGGTCGGGGGTTCTGAGTTCTTTTTATGAATGCTGCGGCCGGTGGTGGGTGAATTTGCGCACATTGTCTGGTGATCGGTTCATAGTGCCTGATCGGAGAGTTTGTAGCCGCAGCCGCGGACGGTTTGGATGCAGTCGCCGCCGGGGCCGAGTTTTTTGCGGATGGAGGTGATGTGGACGTCGATGGTGCGGTCGTAGACGGAGGAGTCGCCGGAGAGGGCGGCGTCGATGATGCGTTCGCGGGAGACGACACGGCCGGGCTGGGAGGCGAGGAACTGGAGGATGCGGAACTGGGTGGCGGTGAGGAAGACGGGAGCGCCTTTGAAGTGGACTTCGTGGCGGGCGACGTCGATGGTGAGGTCGCCCTGGCGGATGACCTGGGGTGAGGGGGGAGCGGCGGTGCGGCGGAGGATGGCTTTGACGCGGGCGACGAGCTCGCGGGGGCTGAAGGGTTTGGTGACGTAGTCGTCAGCGCCGAGTTCGAGTCCGACGATGCGGTCGGCCTCTTCAGCGCGGGCGGTGAGCATGACGATGGGGATGTGGCGGGTGCGGGGGTCTTCGCGGAGATGTCGGCAGACTTCCAGGCCATCCATGCCGGGCATCATGAGGTCGAGGAGGATGAGGTCGGGGGCGTGCTCGCTGGCGATGGTGAGGCCGGAGCGTCCGTCGGACGCGGAGAGGACGTCGAAGGCGCTTTTCTCGAGGTTGAAGCGGACGAGTTCGATGAGGTCTTTGGCATCGTCGATGACGAGGACGGTGTGCTTGGCCATGCGATCTCCCGAACAACGGTTGTCCGGCGGAGCCGGACCTACGGACGATGAGTAAGGGATACATGGGATTCGTGAACCTGCGGCGAACGAATTGTTAATTAATCGTGAAGGCGGGTTCATCGGGAATTCGCCGGGGCTTCATGCTGCGCAAATAAGGCGGGCGTAACGTCTGGAAATGATTTGGCGGCAGCAGGATGAGAGCGTGGTGAAAACGTCGCCGAACGGAGGGATCGGGGGAGGGTTTCGTAGTATGAAATTAACGACTTCATCCTCGATTGGTA
>JBGPEF010000371.1:0-5888 GCA_041482675.1 Tepidisphaeraceae bacterium
CCTTGCACGCCGGCGAAAAGAACCTCTTCAACGGCAAAGATCTCACCGGCTGGAAAGGCGTGGAAGGTTTCTGGAGCGTCGAGGACGGCTGCCTCACCGGCAAGACCACGACCGAACACATGGTGAATGAAAACACCTTCCTGATCTGGAAGGGGGGCACGGTCGGCGACTTTGAGCTTCGCTGCACGTTCCGCATCGATCACGGCAACTCCGGCATCCAATACCGCAGCAAGCAGGTCGATAGCAAAAACCCCGAGAACAAGTGGGTTGTCGGCGGCTATCAGGCCGAGGTGGAAAACACGCCCGGCAAAATCGGCTTCCTCTACCACGAGCGCGGCCCGGGCAACAGCCGCGGCTACGCCGACAAAGGCAACTATCTCTGCCGCGTCGGCGACAAAACCACCATCGGCGAGGATGGCAGATCCAAATCGACCGGCACGATCGGCGACAACGCCGAACTCGGCCGCCTCTACAAAAAATCGGATTGGAACGACTACGTCATCATCGCCAAAGGCAACCACATCCAGCATTTCATCAACGGCTACCAGATGATCGACGTGACCGACAACGATGCGAAGAATCGAATGATGGAGGGGATTCTGGCGCTACAGCTTCACGCCGGCGCTCCGATGCTGGTGGAGTTCAAGGATTTGCGGTTGAAGCAGTATTAGGCGCGATTCCAAGTGCCCGCAGGATGGCCGCTTCGATCTGCCGAAGCAATGCGGCGCTGATTGCTCCTGAGAAACCCGCACGATTCAAACGATCCTTGCGGAGATATCCCAGATTCTCGCAACGAGCCATGGAGGCGTGCCGAAGGCCACCCTGGCCCGCAGGAAGCATGACGTGCGCCGGGGATGGTTTGAGATTCGTTGTGAGCGGAACCACCAAAACGCTATTCGAGAACTCGTTCCTGGAATTCACGGAGATGATGAGTGCCGGGCGACGCTTGGTTTCATCCGGCAGTTGAACCTGCCAAATTTCGCCACGCCGGGGGAAGGTGCGGCTCATGGCGGCTAATCCTCATCCCACGCCTTTTTGAAATCGCTTTCTAATTCTTCAGGCCAATCATCGTCCGCCTCCGCCCCTGACAGATAGTATTCTCGTATCGCTTTGTCGTACTCGGTCAAAGCGGCGGCCTCGTCGGATTCGATCAAGACGGTTACGGAGGACTGCGCAGGAAGGTTGACGGGCTCGTCGGGCACGAACGTCTTGCCGTCGAAAGTTGCACGAATGGCACGCATCTAATCATTATACGAAGTCCCCCCGACGAAGAAAAACCTCATCCAGGCTCAAAAACTCGCGATTGAAGCAGAGTCGATGGAACAAAAGGGCGGAAAACTCAGTTTTGTCGCTCAATTTCCAATAATTTCGCTTTGCGCTCGATGCCCCAACGGTAACCCGATAGAGACCCATCCGTCCGCAACACGCGATGGCAGGGAATGGCGACCGCGACGGGATTCACCGCGCACGCCTTCCCCACGGCCCGGGTCGCTTTCGGTTTTCCCAGGCGCCTGGCGATCTGCGAGTAGCTTTGCGTCTTGCCACAGGGAATCTCGCACAGCGCCCGCCAGACCCGGTGTTGAAACGCGGTCCCCTGCACCTCCAGCGGCAGACTCAATCCCGCCGCCGGGCGCTCAACAAAGGCGATGACCGTTGCGACCAGTTTCTCGAAATCCTTGTCGCCCGCGATGAACCGGGCTTTGTGAAAACGATGTTGAAGAATCCGCGTCAATTCCCCGGGATCATCGCCCAGCGAAATCGAGCAGATGCCTTGCTCCGAAGCGGCCACCAGAATCGATCCCAGGGAACACTCGCCCACCGCAAAGCGAATCGTCGCCCCTTCCCCTCCCGCTCGGAACGCGGCCGGTTTCATCCCCAGCACCTTCGATGCTGACTCGTAAAAACGCCCGTTGGAATTGAACCCCGCATTGTAAATTGCCGACGTCACGCTCTCGCTTTGCATCAGTTCCTCGCGCACCCGCCGCGAGCGATGCGCCATCGCGTAAGCCTTGGGCGTCAGGCCGGTCAACGATTTGAATACACGGTGAAAGTGCGACGCGCTCATGCCGGCCGCACTGGCCAGCGATTGCAGGTCAGGCGCCTCCTGTGCTTCCACGATCTCTTTGCACGCCCGCGCCACCGCCTCCGCGTGCTCCGGGCCACTCACAACCTCGTTGGGCCGGCAGCGCCTGCACGCGCGAAACCCCGCCTTCTCGGCCTCCGCCGCGCTCGCGTGAAATGCCACATTCTCCCGCCGGGCAAGCCTCGCCGCACACGTCGGCCGGCAATAGACGCCGGTGGTCTTGACCGAATAAACAAAACGTCCATCCGCTTTCCTGTCGCGACGCGCCACCGCCTGCCAGCGATCCTCCGCGCTCTCAAACGCCTTCACGGGTTTGCGCTCCATCGTCATGGTAGTCATCTCAAAATTCCTCATCGTTGACCAGCTCACATCCTGCCATCGATCTCACACGCGTAACCCTAGCCGTTCAACTCCAGCTCGACACTCCGTTTCTTGCTTTCAAATCCAGATTCCGCGGGCCGCACTGCCGCAGCGCGCAATAAAAAGACCCCGCGGCCTTCGCCACAGGGTCGTTCAATCCTTTTCAGCAGCCAAATCAGCAATGCCTGCTTATCGCGGCCCGCGACCTCCGCCTCCGCCTCGGTCGCCGCCGCGTCCGCCGCCGCCTCGGCCGCCGCGATCACCACCCCGTCCGCCACCGCCACCGCCGCGTGGGCCGCGATCGCCGCCGCCTCCGCCGCGATAACCGCTGCTGCCGCCGCCTTCGCGTGGGCCTCGGTCGCCGCCACCGCCGCCGCCTTCGCCGCCCTGGGCCTCACCTTCCCCGCCGCCGCTGGGAACGGCCGCCGGCTCGGGATCGCTGTTGCCTTCTTCCTTCATGGCGGCCTTGCGGCTCAGCTTAATGCGGCCCTGGTCGTCGATGAGGATCACCTTCACGCGCACTTCCTGGCCCAATTCGATCACGTCGTTGACGTTCTCGACATACCGGTCCGAAAGCTCGCTGACGTGGCAGAGGCCGTCGGTCTCGGGGGCGATCTCGATGAACGCGCCGAACTCGCGGATGCTGACCACCTTGCCGGGGTAGATCTTGCCGACCTTCACCTCGGCCATCATCGCCTCGACCAGATCGCGGCATCGCTCGGCCGCGGCGCCATCGACGGAGCTGATGTAAACCGTGCCGTCTTCTTCGATGTCGATCTGCGTCTGGGTCTCTTCCTGGAGCTTCTTGATGTTCTTGCCGCCCGGGCCGATCAGCTTGCCGATCTTCTCCGGGTCGATCTTGACGGTGAGCAGGCGCGGGGCCCACTTGCTGATCTCGGGCCGCGGCTCGGAGATCGTCTCGGCCATCTTGTCGAGGATCACCAGGCGTGCCTCTTTGGCGCGATGAAGCGTCTCACGAATGATCTCGTAGCTCAGGCCTTCAGTCTTGATGTCGAGCTGAATCGCGGTGATGCCGTCGCGGGTGCCGCAGACCTTGAAGTCCATGTCGCCGAAGTGGTCCTCCTCGCCGATGATGTCGGTGAGCAGGGCGCGCTTATCGCCTTCCTGCACCAGGCCGATGGAGATGCCTGCCACGGGCTTGCGGATGGGGACACCGGCATCCATCAGCGCCAACGAGCCGCAGCAGGAGCTGGCCATTGAAGACGAGCCGTTGGACTCGAGGATATCGCTGATGATGCGGACGGTATACGGGAACTTTTCGATGTCGGGAAGGACGGCCAGCAGGCTGCGCTCAGCCAGCGCGCCGTGGCCGATTTCGCGGCGGCCGGGGCCGCGGATGGGCCGCACTTCACCCACGCTGTAGCTGGGGAAGTTGTAGTGAAGCATGAACTTCTGCTTGTATTCATCGATCAGTCCATCGACAAGCTGCTCATCCGAGCTGGTGCCGAGGGTGACGGTGCACATCGACTGGGTTTCGCCGCGGGAGAAAACCGCCGAGCCGTGTACGCGGGGGAGAATGCTCACTTCGCTGCTGATGGCGCGGATGTCGGTGTAGGAGCGCCCATCGGGGCGGACCCCGGCGAGGATCGCCTGGCGGGTTACCTGTTCCTCGATCTCGGTGAAGATCGCGCGGATGTGGCGGGCCTTGTCACGGGCGGCCATGATCAACTGGTAGGACGCATTGGGGTCGGTGACCGGCGGCGCCAGCTCGAGGATGGTCTGGTTGAGGATTTCCTTGGTGGCATCAGCACGGTCGTGCTTGCCGGGTTTGCCTTTGACAGCGCGGATACGTTCCATCACCTTCGCGCCGACCTGGCGGACCAGCTCGGGATCCTGCGAGTGGGGCTCGCCGACCTTGGGCTTGCCGGCCTTTTTCTGGAGTTCCTCGATCATGCCCACGATCTCGGCGACCGCGCGATGCCCGAATTCAATGGCATCGGCCATTTCGTTCTCCGTCACTTCGCGCGAACCCACTTCGATCATGTTCACAAAATGCTTGGTCCCCGCGACCACCACATCCATGTCGCTGGTTTCCAGGTCCGTGGTCGTGGGATTGAGGATCAAATTCCCATCAACCCGCCCCACGCGGATGTGAGCGGTCGGGTGGAGAAAGGGAATGTCGCTGATCGCCACCGCCGCGCTGGCGGCAATGCCGGCCAGAATATCCGGATCATTCTGCTGATCGGCCGCCAAAACGTTCAGGTGAATCTGCACCTCATCCATGAACCCCTTGGGGAACAATGGCCGAAGTGGCCGGTCGATCAGACGTGCCGTGAGGATTTCCTTGGTCGTCGGCCGGCCTTCGCGCTTCATGAAGCCGCCGGGGAATTTGCCGGCCGCCGCCCGCCTTTCGCGGTAATCCACCTGAAGCGGGAAAAAGTCGATGCCCTCGCGCGGATCAGCGCGAACGACAGCGCCAAAGACGACGGTGTCGCCATACTGGACGGTGACCGAGCCGTTGGCCAGCTTGGCAAAGGTTCCGGTCTCGATCGTCAGCGTCTTGCCGCCGATCTGCCGTTCCACTCGAATTGCTTGCATGTAATATCTCCGTGGCCTCTGGGAATGAAAGTAAGATCAATTGGCCACAGATGGACAGAACCGAATACGGAATTTGCGATTTCCAATTTGCGATTTGCAATTGAATTCAATCGCAAATCGCAAATCCAAAATCGAAAATCAATATGCGGGTGTGTGCATCTGTGGCAACCTCAGTTGCCTGTCCATCGCTCGGTTCAACCAGAGGCCGGTTGTCGAAGAGGAGGGAAGGTTGAGGTGGTTGTCGCACGGGTGGTACGACCCGTGCATGCTTTGAATTTCCTGCGAAAGAGGGACAAAGACCTCAGACTATTTGCGCAGGCCTAGTCTTCCGATGACCTGCTGATACCGAGTCCGGTCCTCGCGCGTCAAATACTTCAGGAGTTGGTTGCGGCGGCTGACGAGCTTCAGGAGACCGCGCCGCGACGAATGGTCCTTCTTGTGCTTATCGAAGTGCTCCCGGAGCTGATTGATCCGCGTCGTGATGATCGCGATCTGCACTTCCGGAGAGCCGGTATCTTTTTCGTGAGTCTGGTAATCCTTGACGATTTGAGACTTCTGGTCTGCGGTGATCGACATCGTGAGATTGCTCCACCTAGACACCTGGTCGCCAGCGGTATTCCAACAGCCGGCGGGCCGGTCATATTAGGTTTCCGTGCCGCTCCATGCGGCAATCGGATGAATCAAGAGAGGATAGGGGAAGTGTAATGCGTTTGCAAGCGGGGGGGAGTCAGCTGTCCCGTTGCAATAGAACTGTCACCCCATAGCTCAAATAGAAGTGTCACCCCCATGGCCGGGGTACACCGGCCGGATGAGTGAACTTCGAATGTCCCTGAAAGAACGGATTCGTATGGACGCATTGGGCCGGGTGAAGCGCGCTGAGCTGACG
>JBGPEF010000372.1:0-5884 GCA_041482675.1 Tepidisphaeraceae bacterium
TCATCCATGAGGTCTTGCATTGGAAAATCCATCGGCTCCTCCGTGAGCGACGAAACTATCTTGCACCCGCTCATGCCCTCGCACAACAGAGAAAAGCACCGCAATGGCGACATGAGCCCGACGTTCAATGTTCGATGTTGGCTGTTCGATGTTCAGGCTCTACAAAACGAACCCATCTCCCCTCCTCATTTCTAATCTCCTTACCTCTGCGTCATCTGCCTTCCACTCTTCTCCACTTCTCACTCCCGTACCAAAACCCCGCATTCAGGAACCGAAAAGTACCGCTTTGGTACCGGAAAGTACCGGTTTTCCCCCGGTTTTCCGCCACTGCAAACTCACAACCCCCGCTCCTGCCACCCCTTATCAATCCACACCCCCGAACAACTTTTTTTTCCGTCCTCCCCAAATCCCGCGCTGCAAAACGAACCCATTTCCCCAAATCTCACTTCACCACCTCCACCGGCCGCGGCTCAGGCGCTGGGGGAGGTGCGACCGCGGGCTGCGGCGCCTGCGGGCCAACCATCCCGCCTCCAAAAAACAGCGGCAGAACCAGACTCGCCGCATCCCCCTTGATGCTCGCCGTCAGCGTCGCCTTCTCCCCCTGCGAACTGCACTGCACACTTTCCAGCGCTTTGATGATCGCGTTAAAGAACGGCGCATCCTGCACCAGCGGCTTGAGCTGGTTGATCCCCATCTGCACCCCCGCATTCAGCTGATCCACGGCCGCCGCTACCTGCCCCGCATTCACACCCTGCCCGGCAATCTGGATATCCAGCAACTGGTCCTTCAATTTGCCAACCAAAGTGATCTGCTCAAACCCCGAAAAAACCGGCGCCTGCTTGTAAGTGTCCGTCACCTTCATGACCGCCCACAGCGGCTGGCTCGTGTCCACCGACGCGATCAGCTTCTTCATCTCCTCCACATCCGCCAGCCCGCCCTTGCCATTTTTCAGCGCTGTGGCGAAAGCCTCCGCCGGCAGCCCCTGGGCATTGGGCCCGGCCATGCCGATGGCGCGATCATTGCCCGCGAAGATCGCCCCAAAGTGCTCCTCGGGATTGAAAACTTCCACGCCCCCCACCACCTTGCCCGGAATCTGCATCTTCGCCAGCGCCTGCCGCACCGCGGCCGAATCGTAGTGCCCCCGAACCACCACCGCCGCAAAGCCCGCATTCGGCCCAATATCGCCCGCCAGGCCGAACGTGATGCTGTCAATCCGCACCTCCCCCACCAGCTCGGCCACGCCCACGATCGCCTTGGTGATATCCGTCTTGATCTGGTCCCGGTTGGGATTCCCAATCGCCGCCGCGGGCATTTTCTCAAGCAGCGCATCGATCGACGTGGCGGGAAAACCCGTGCCCGCCTGCGCCACCACCCGGCAATCCGCCGGAAGCAGCCAGAAATCAGACTTACGCTGCTCGGCCGTCGCTCCCGCCGGCGCATACGGCCTGGATTCGATCTGCGCAATCGCCCGCGCTGCATACTCGCCGACAAACATCTCCTTCGCATCCACCAGCGGCCGCAGAATCGCCACCGCCTCCGGTTTCTTCAGCTCGCCCAGGGTGCGAATCGCCATCAGCCGTCGAATCGCATTCACCTTCGACGCGGCCGAGATATCGGCAATCAGCGTCTTGATGCTGGCCGCCACTTCCGGGTCCGGGCTCTCCGCCGCCTTCTCCAGTTGCACCAGCACCGTATCCCCCAGTTGCATGATCTTCTTCGAAGCCGCAGCGCGCACCTGTCCGTCGGGAGAGGCCAGTTCCTTGATAAGCTGCGTGATATCCTGCGCCGCGCTGGTCTTCAATTCGTTCGTCATCGTCTGCACGCCTACGGTCACACCCTTGGATTTCCAGTAGGCATCCGTGGAGGCATAGTCGAGCAGATGGTTGCCGCCCCCGCCGCCCAGCAGGGTCAGGATGAGCATGAGCAGGGATGCATTGGTGGCCATGAAGGCTCCTTGATGAGGTGCGGGGATTGTATGAACTCTCGTGTCAATTGCGATTGTCGCCGCCGGCGCCCATTTGTTTCACAACCCGCGGAAATAGAGCGAGGGCGGCGTCGAAACGCCGCCCTCCATCCACAACCCCGTAAGATTGTCTCGTGTTTACTGAATCGTGCCCGCGACCCGCAGCGGAGGCTCAGGCAAAGCCAGGATCATGTCCCGCTTCAGCGCCGCCGGATTCTGCCCGATCAGCTCCTTGTTGAGCTCGTAAATCTGCACCCACTTGTCAAAGCGGCCATAGAGCTTCTTGGAAATGTTCGAGAGATTGTCCCCCGCCTGCACCCGATACTGCTTGGCCGGATCGATCACCAGGTCCGCCGCGCTTGGCTGTTTTCCCGCCGCGGGAACCGCTGCGATCACTTCATTCTTGTCCGGAAGAACGATCGAGTCGCCCGCCTTGATTCGCCCCGGATCGATGCCCGGATTGGCCCGCTGAATGTGACCCCAGTAAGCCGAGTTGCCATACTCGGCCCTGGCGATCAACCAGTAAGTGTCGCCATGCTTGATGGTGTAACGCCGCGGCCCACTCGCGGGAGACGGAGGCTCGGCCAGCGTGGCGCCCTCACGCGGAGTTGCGCCCGGAACGCGGACGGTTGCTATCACCGGCTCGCGCGGTGTGACGATCGTGCCCGTGTTGGTGCTCACGCCCTCATTGAGCAGCGCATGCCAGCTCTTGCCCACCAGAGTGTTCGGCGCTGCATCCACCACCGGCCCCTGCTGATGCTCGACCACCGGCGCTGGCGGATTGGTGTTGCTGTTCGCCGGCGGCGGGTTGGTGTTGGAATTGGAATCGCTCGCGCCCTGTTCCGTGGTGCTCGGCGCTGGAGAACGCTGTCCGGCGTCGCTGCCGCTGCCATCCACCGTGCCGTATTTTCCGGCCAGGGAATCCTTCTCGCGATCCTTGTTGGTGTTGGAAAAGAAGAGGGCGTAGGCGAGAACGACCCCAAGAAGCAAACCCCCGACGGCCAGGCCCAGTTTCACATCGTTGCGCATGCGGGACTCCTTTCCCATTGCAAGGCCTGCATACCGGTTCCACCGGTTAAGCGAGCCCGTGCGCCAGCAATTATGACATGCCCGTCGCCTTCTTCAAGGCCCCGGCCGCCTCAAGTTGCTTGGCGGCCTGTTTTCTGTCCTGCTTCCCTTCCCCACCCGCCGGAGGCGTCGGGGTCCTGCGGACATCCTTGCCGCCAGCCAGGAGAAGCGGTGCGGCGATGGCGATCGAGGAATAGGTGCCCACCAGAATGCCCACCAGCAAGGCATAGGTGAAGCCATGGATACCCGGCCCGCCGAAGACGTACATCACAAAGACCATGGCCATGGTGATGCCGCCGGTGAGCAGGGTTCGCGAGAGAGTCTGGTTGATCGAGTCGTTGATGACGTGGCGGCTGATATAGCCGTATTTGCCCCGGTTCTCACGGATGCGGTCAAAGACCACGATGGTGTCCACCATCGAGTAGCCCATGACGGTAAGCACGGCAGCTACAAGAGTTAGGTTCATCCGGAACGGCTCCACCAGCAGGATATGGCGGCCAAACCAGGTCTGGGCCAGGTAGTGCGAGAGGCCAATCGCCCCGATGACAATGACCACGTCATGGATCATGGCCACGACCGTCGCCGAGCCATACTTGAAGTTGCCGAACCGAAGCCAGATGTAGACCATGACCAGGACAATCGAGATGATCAGGGCCAGGATGGCGTCGATAAGCGTGCCGTGGGCCACCTGGGCGTTGACGTTGCTCACCCGCTTCAGCGCCGCCGGCTTGTTGATGGCCTCGGTCACCAGCTTCCACAGGGGCCGGACCAACTGCTCCTGCCATTTGGCCTCGTCGGCCTCCTTGACCAGGTTCTCGTCGGAAACGACGACCAATGCCATACGGGTGGGTTGCTTGGGATCGGTGGGGGTGTCGATGTCCATCTTGCGATAGGGCATCTCCCCCCGATCCGGCTTGAGTCGGGCGTGCTCGATTCGGTCGGACATCTCCTTGGCCGTAAGCGGCGGGTCGAGGTTGTCCAGCACGAAGACAACCCCGCCGGTGTGCGATTGAATGGTAGCGCGGGCCCAGGGATAAGCGGCGGCCGCGCTGTCATCGGCAGCGCGGATGACCTTGGCGGTCAAGGCGGCATCAACGGCGGCATCCACATGGTCAAACCTGGAGGGTGGTTCGATGTTGAGCCGGCCCTGGAGCGCCTTCGTCAGCGCGTCGCGGACTTCGTTGGCTCTCTCGTTGGGCGTGACGACCTCATACTCCTTCTCCTTGGGCCGATTGCCCACGGCGACCACCTGCACGGCCGGAAGGACCTTCTCGTACTCGGGCTTGGTCAGCATGGCGAGAATGACCGGCTGGGCCTCCTCCTCCTTGAGCTCGAACTGAACCGATGTGCCGGGGACAAACTCGATGTCGTACATCTTGCGGCCTTCGGTGATGAAGGCGAAGACGCCCACCGTCAGGATCAGGGCGCTGAAGACGAAGAAGATCCAGGCCTTGCCCATCCAGTCGATGTTGGGATGGAGCATCTTCTGCCACTTGGGAAACGTCAGCGGCAGGCTGCCCAGTTTCTGCACGTTGTACTTCTCGATCATGATGTCGAAGATCACCCGGGTGACGAAGAGGGCGGTAAAGAGGGAGCAGCCGATGCCGATCAGCAGCGTGAGCCCAAACCCCTTCACTTCCTCGCTGCCAAACCCATAGAGCACCATCGAGGTGATGATGGTGATCATGTTGGAGTCGAGAATCGCGGAGAAAGCACGGTCGTAGGCGTTGCGTAACGCCATGCGCAGGGAGAGGCCGCGGAGCTCCTCCTCGCGGAGTCGTTCGTAGATCAGCACGTTGGCATCGACCGCCGAGCCAAGCGTCAACACCATGGCGGCGATGCCGGGGAGGGTGAATGTGGCCTGGAAGAGCGCCAGCACGCCAATGATGATGATGGTGTTCATCAACACGGCGATGAAGGCGACAACGCCCATCCGGTAGTAGTAGCCGACGAGGAAGACGAGCACGCAAAAAAGGCCGATGATGCAGGAGCGGAATCCGGCCTCCAGGTTGGCCTTGCCGAGGCTGGGACTGATGACGCGCTCGCTGATGGGTTCATCATTGAGTCGGGCGGGCAGCGAGCCGGCGTTGAGCGTGCGGACGAGATATTTGAGCTCGGCGTCGGTGCGCTGGCCGGTGATAATGCCAGCGCCTTCGATGCGGGAGATGAGGTTGGGGGCGGAGATGATCTTCTCGTCCAGGATGATGGCCAGGGGTTGGCCGATGTGGGTGCCGGAGAGCTCGCCGAAGAGAACACCGCCCGGCGGATCGAACTTGAAAGCAACGACCTGCTCGCCAGTGCGCTGGTCGGTGTCCTGCTTGGCGCTTTCCAGGCCCCAGGGGCGGTCGCCTTCCTTGTGGATCATCGACTTGTCGGGGGTGGTGTAGGCCAGGAGCCACTGCTTGCCGGCGTATTCCTCGGTGTGATGGCCGCGGACGGCATCTTCGCTGTCGGCTTCGTACCAGCGCATGGTATCGCCGGGGCGAACCACGGGGCCTTCGCGGTGCAGGCGTTCGATCAACTGGCGGGCGATCAGGCCATCGCCGGAACTGGTGTAGTCGGTGACGAGGATGCGAAATTCGAGCACGCCCGAGCCGCGCAGCAGGCGCTTGAGATCCTCGGCATCATCGACCGAGCCTTTGACCCTGGAGAAGCGGTCGAAGGCGGCCACGAACTTGTCGATCGCGGCCGCCCGGGCCGGATAATCCTTGGCCTCGGCGCGCTTCTCGTCGAGCTTCTTGTTGCGCTCCTCGAGCTTGGCACGGGCGAGATTTTCTTTGCGGTCCTTTAGAAGCTTGTCGATCTGGGCCTGGTAGAGGTCGAGGATCTGGTTCTGGAGAAGGCGCACGGAAA
>JBGPEF010000373.1:0-5874 GCA_041482675.1 Tepidisphaeraceae bacterium
CACTCTCAATCCATTCGACAATCTTCCCCTTGCTCGTCCCCACCACCAATCCCGCCGACGCAATCTCCTCCGCCTCCCACCCCGCCTCCAAAATCGCCTCTCGCGCTGCATCAATCGCCAGCCCCACAACCCTGCTCCTGCCCCCCCACTCCTTTTTCACGACCGCATGATCCGCAATCGCCTCCCCGCGCACCAATTTCTCCCACGTCTCCGCAGCAGAATCTCCCAACACCGTAATCAATCCCGCCCCCGCAATCGCCACTCCAGCGCCGCGCGCCGAAGCCGCGCCCTCTCTCTCCCGGCACCCCTCTTCCTCCCTCTCCCGGTACTCCGGGAGAGGGTCGGGGTGAGGGTTCTTCTTCAAATCGCAAATCGCAAATCGCAAATCGCAAATTCCTATTCAAATCGAAAATCGAAAATCGAAAATCGAAAATTCCTACCCCACCTTCACTTCCCTCTCATACAAAATCGGAATCCGATGCTTTCCCGTATGCGCGACATTCCCCAGCGCCGGATCTCCCTTCGCCTCCACCCCCCCGCCAAAATACGCCCGCCACCGCAGTCCCAAATCCCTCACCATCTGATGATCCATCTCCGGACTCCGCCCATACGTCGTCAAATAATTCCCAATCATCGTGCTGTCCGCCCCCGCGAAGAAAATCCAGCTCTGCACATCCCGCAGCACCTTCTCCCGCCCCCCCGCCACCTTGATCTCCTTCTGGGGCATCAAAAACCGCGCAATCGAGATAATCTTCAGACACTCCATCGGAGGCAATTCCGGCTGATTCTCCAGCGGTGTCCCATGAATCGCATTGAGGAAATTCAGCGGCACCACATCCACCCCGATCTCCCGCAGCGTCAGCAGCATATCCAGCCGGTCCGCCCACTCCTCCCCCATCCCAAAAATCCCCCCCGAACACAGTGACAACCCCGCCTCCTTCGCAACCCTCAATGTATTGATTCTCTCGCTATACGGATGCGTCGAAACGATATTCGGATAATGCCGCTCGGATGTCTCCAGGTTGTGATTGATCCGCCGAATCCCGCAGTCATACAAAAACTTGGCCGTTTCCGGCGTCAGCGCCCCCAGTGTCGCGCACGCCCGCGTCTTTCCCTCGCTGGCGATCTTCATCATGATCGGCTTGAGCCAATCCTCCAATTCCCCCCGCGTCGGCCCGCGCCCGCTGTTGACGATCCCGAAGCTATCCGCCCCCACCTCCGCCGCATGCGTTGCGCTCGCCAGCACCTGCTCATCGGTTATCTTCGACTGCCCCCCCACCGCCGTGTGATAGTGCTCCGACTGCGCACAAAACTTGCAATCCTCGCTGCACCCCCCCACTTTCGCGGCCACGATCGCGCAAAACTTCACATCGCGTCCGACCAACCGGATGCGAATCTTGTTCGCCCAGTAAAACAGATCGTACAGATCATCCCCCCCCACCCGCGCAAGCGCCTCTGCCTCTTCTCTCCCCAGCAATTCACCCCCCAGAACACGCCGCGCCATCCCTGCAATACGAGCTTCCACCATGCCTCCCATCTATCCTCTATCTTCTATTCTCTATCTTCTCTTCTCTCACCGTCTTCCCCCAAACGCATCGCTTATCGGCCTGACCGCCATCGGAACCAGCGACTTGGTTGAATTATCCCACACGAATACGGCAAACATCCCGTTGCGCGTATCCGCGATATAAAGCGCATCGCTCGCGTTACTCGACGGGTACGTGGCCATCATGTAATCACGATCCTTCACCGTCACTTCCGCCCCCGCCGGCTTGCTCATAAACACACAAGCCAGAAACAGCACCACCGCCGTGCAGCTCAATATCGAAATCCCAACTTTTTCGCTTCTCATGACAAACCTCGTTTAATTCTGAATCCAATCGAAAATCGCAAATCGCAAACTGAAAATTCCGCTCACGGTCGTCTCGGATTCTTCCCAATCCCCCCACCCTCAAACAACCTTCCCAGCGGAATTGGGTCCATCGCATTCAGCTCTTTCCGATTATGGTCATACGAAAACGCGCTCAGCACCCCGTTACTCGTATCCAGCATAAAAACCACGCCATTGTTGAATCCGGTTATCCGTGCCGGCACCATCACATAATCCCCCCCGGCCAGCGCATTCCCATAGGCCGGCTTGTCCGCCGCCCCCAGCTTCAACGACAACACGATCCCCAGAAACACGTTGAGGCCCACAAGGCCCCAGAGGACCTTCGATCGTTTCATAGTCAACTCCTCGTTGAAAAATTTCGAATGTAGGGTGCGGCTCGCCGCACCGCTTAATCCAGGTGAGTCCGCTTCGCATTCTTAAACAGCGCCGCCAGACAAATCAGCGTCAGGAATATCAACAGCAACCACGTCAGCGCCGTTCCACCCTCCTGCACCGACACGACCTTCTGGAAATTCTGCACCCGCGCATCGATCCGCGGGCCTTCATCATCCGCCGCCATCGCCGCCGCCGGCCACAGCAGCACCCCCATCACCAACCCATAACAAACCAACCGCAGCACGCGCTCTTTCATCGCTAACATACCTCTCATCATAACCAGCTCTCAATCGGCCGGGCAAGTGAGCGAAAATCGGCCTGCGGCAGCGCCACCGTCTCCCATTTTACCGACCTCCGCCGCATGTGCTCCTGATACTCCGAAAGCTGAATCCCCATCAGCCGATACCACCGCTCCCGGTGCTCAAACATCCCCGCCTCCGGCACCAGCGGCGGATCAATCCAATACACAAACATCAACACCGCGCAAAACCCCTCCCCAAACACCTGCTGCCACTGCAACAGGTCGGCCACATCCTGCTGCGTCGCCCACGTCTGAAACGACGACCCCCCGCTCTTCCCCCGCAACTGCCTCCCCTTGATATCCACCAGCAAATTCGGCCCGCTCTTGCTGTACACCACAAAATCAAAGCTCTTCAGCTTCGCATTGCTGAACATCGCCCTCTTGGCCTCATCCACCGCCACATACGGAATCCCCCGCTCCCTCAAATAAGCCTCAAACGCCGCCTCATAATGCACCATCCGATCGGCCATGCCGCCCATTTTCGATCCCCCCCGCCCGATTGTCCACCCCCATCCCCGCGGCGATGTGGCGACATGGCAAAGTAGGGGCGGCTTCAGCCGCCGTCCCCACCGCGCGTTTTTCCATAAGGCCCGAATCTGCATTTGACTACCCCCTACCGATGAGGTAAGCTCATCCATAAGTTCCGAGGGCATCAGCGAATCCACAGGCCGTAAATGTTTGAATCACTGGAATCCCGCCTCCTCCTCTCCGCCTCCGTCTCCAACGGCACCCTGACCGTCACCGGCACCGACCGCGCTGACCAGATCAACATCACCCAGAACAAACAAACCATCCTCGTCCGCGAAGGCTCCTCCATTACCCGCTTCAGCAAGAAAGACCACATCAGCGGCCTCGTCGTCAACGCCCTCGGCGGCAACGATCGCATCAAGATCACCTCCAGACTCAACGCCACCGTCGACGGCGGCGATGGCAATGACCTGATCATCTCCGGCTCCGGCAATGACCTGCTCCTCGGCGGCAACGGCAAGGACCGCATCCTCGCCAACGCCGGCAATGACTCCATCACCGGCGGCGCCGGCCGCGACACCCTCTTCGGCGGCGCTGGCGATGACATGCTCGATGCCTACGACACCCAAGCCGACCAACTCACCGGCGGCGGCGGCAACGACAGGGCACGCGTCGATACCAACGTGGACACGGCGTGGAATGTCGAAGGCTATCTGGAAATCGAATCCGCCCTATCCGGCGTTATTACCGGTGTGTCCAGCTCCGGGACGTTGGCCGTGAATGGCAGCGCTGTCCTTAGCAACGCCTCGGTCACCCTTGGACTGGGTTCCGGCAATTCCGCATCAAATCTCACCATCTCCAGCGGCGCTCAGACCCTCGACCTCAACTCCGGCTCATCCGCGGCCAGCGGGTTCGATAGCGTCAGAATCTACGCCTCCGATCTCTATGCCACAAGAACCTTGCTCTACGTCGTCGTCCGCAACGCCAGCATCGACGGCGGCATCATCGACCCCTGCCTGAGTTGCAACGGTGGCACACTTTATGTCTCGCGCATCGGCGACCTCAATCTCGACGGCCATGTCGACATCTATGACTTCATCGATCTCGCCGACAATTCCAGCATCACCGTCAACGGCACCGGCGAGCCCGTCCCTCAGCCGCCCACATCCGATCCCGTCGTCCTCATCGCCCCGCAAGACCCAGCCCCCCTTGATCCGCCTCCCAGCGATCCGAATCCCGCCGAACTACCCGCCACCGTCGATCCCACCGATCCCCTCGCCTGATCACCTCCTCACCACCCCAATCATCCCCTCAATCGGTTTCTGATCATCCAACCTGATCACCGCCTCGCTCATCTCCACCATCTCCATCCCCGCCTCCCGCGCCACGCGCTCGATGTATGACTTCGAGTGCGCAAACCTCCTCGTCCTCCGCAACACCAATCCCTCCCCCTCTTTTTCCGACGGCTTTTCCACCGAAAACACAAACAATCCCCCCGGCCGCATCGCCCCTTGCGCTGCCTTGAACAATTCACTCAGCTCCCCCACATACCCCAACACATCCCCCGCCAAAACCAGATCCACATCCCCCTTCCCCCCGCCAAGCCCCTCCGCCACCCCCGCCACCAACAACACATCATAAATTCCCCGCTCCATTGCCTTCAGAATCAACCGCGCTGACAAATCCACCCCCATCATCCTCCCCGCCATCGGCCTGAACTTTTCCCCACACAGCCCCGTCCCGCATCCCAAATCCATCACCTCCTCGAATCGGCTCGCCCCAATTCTCTTCACCGCCTCCACCAGCAAATCCGGCACCCGATATTCCAGTGTCCCAAGCAGATGCTGATCAAACTTGTCCGCATACTCATCAAACAACTTCGCCACATACTCCGCCGGCGGCCCCGTCGGCGGAGGCGCGTTGGTCGCCCTGGCGGCCGCCAGATAATATTTCGGCACCTCCCAATCCGGCCGCAATCTCGCCGCCTCTTCCCACTCTTTGATCGCCGCCGCCCGACCCCCCCGCTTCTCCAGCGCCACTCCCAGGTTGTTGTGCGCTTCCGCATATCCCGGCCGCAGCGCAATCGCCCTGGTCCAGCACTCCATCGCCTCCTCGTGTTTCCCTCCCTCATCCCACACCGACCCCAGATTGTTCCACGCCTCCGCATACTTCGGATTCAATTCCACCGCCCGGCAGAAACACTCGGACGCTTCCTTCCTCTTTCCCTGCGACCACAACACCGCCCCCAGGTTGTTGTGCCCCGGCGCAAAATCCTTGCCGGCGGCGATCGCCTTCTGAAAACACGCAACCGCCTCATCCGCCTTCCCCTGCGCAAACAGCACGCCCCCCATGTTGTAATACGGCTCCGGCAATTTCGGATCGAGCCGCGCTGCCTCCCGCCAGCACGCCATCGCCTCCTCGCCGCGGCCCAGCTTGTTCAACACCTCCCCCAGATTGGCCCGCGCCCCGGCGAACGCCGGCCGAAGCGCGATCGCCTTCTCATACGCCACCTTCGCATCCTCCAGTTTCCCCAACCCCGTCAGCGCCTCCGCCAGATCGGTCCATCCCTCCACCAACTCCGGCCGAATCAGCACCGCCCTCCCGATCAGTTGCACCGCAATCTCAAACTTCCCCACCTGCCCCGCCACCACCCCCAGCAACCTCCACGCATCCACGTGATTCTGATCCGCCGCCAGCACCTGCTTATACAACTTCTCCGCCTCGGCCAACTTCCCCGTGCGATGCGCCTCGACCGCGCTCTGCATTGTCTGCTGTACATCAGCCATGCCGCTATCATACTGACACTCTCCTCAATAAACTTCGACATGCCGGAAATGGA
>JBGPEF010000374.1:0-5809 GCA_041482675.1 Tepidisphaeraceae bacterium
CGCTGGTTGTTCAGACCGTCTACTCCTGGGCCGTTCTCGCCGGCGTCGATCCCAGCGATCAGATAAGGGCTGTCTGGCACCGTCCCGACAATACAATCGCCTTCACCGGCGGCCCCTGGACCGGCTACAGCCGGCGCGCTGCGCCAGTGGCTACTCTTACTCTTCCTCTCTTCGCCGATGCCGGCACTTGGCGCGTCGATTGGTCCATCAACAACGTGATCAAGAAGAGCGCCTTTTTCGACGTCCAGGGTCCTCCAGGCGAGGCCCAGGCGCACATCTATCGCGGTTCTCAATACATCGTCGATGGCCGCACCAGCCCTCTCGACTTCGGCACCCTCATCAACAGCCAGGCCACCGGCCCCTCCATGACCTTCACTGTCTACAACAGCGGCCAGGTCCCCCTCACCACCTCCGGCCTCAACATCCCCGCCGGCTTCTTCCTTGCTGGCGGCTCCTCACTACTGGCCAGCATCCCCGCCGGCGGCTCCGACTCCTTCACCGTCTTCGCCGACGTCTTCGCAGCCGGACACCATGAGGGCTATATCTCCTTCCTCTCCAACGACCCCAGCCCCGGCGAACTGGTCCAATCCTTCAAGATCGAAGATGACGTCCTCAGCGCCTCCGACGCAATGAATTCCTTCTTCACCAACGACACCGACAACATCTACATCCGCCGCCAACTCAACACCAGCAACGCCGAGATCTACCTCAACAGTGACACCCCCACCTGGATCATCCCCATCAGCCAGATGGCCAACCTTTCCATCAACACACTCGGGGGCGATGACAGCCTCATCGTCGATTTCGCCCAGGGCTCGCCGCTGAATCTCACTGGCATGGACTACAACGGCTCCAGCGGAACCGACTGGTTCACCATCTGGGGCTCCGACAACGCCGACTCCATCGTCATCGGCAATCACTCCGGCTGGCTCGGCCTCTCTCATGTCGATCTCACCAGCGTTGAGAACATCCGCGCTGAAGGCCGCGACAACGACGACACCATCACCGTCGGCGGCGCTGGCGCGCTCGACCTCGATCTGGCCGGCACCAACATCACCGTCACCGGCGGCAACGGCAGCGACGACCTGATCCTCAACGATCAGGATGACCTCAGCCCCGATACCTACACCATCACCTCCACCACCTTCGACAAGTTCGCCTTCGGCACACTTAACTACAGCAGCTTCGAGAGCCTCACCCTCAACGCCAACAACGACGACAACATCATCAGCATCGAATCCTCCCTCCAGGCCACCCCCATCACCATCAACGGCGACGACGGCGATGATTCCATCTATATCACCCCCACCAGCGCCCAGCTCGAAAGCGTTAAGAGCTCCATCACCGTCAACGGCGGTATCGGCCAGGACCTTCTGGTCCTCAGCGACGAGAATCATGCCGCCGTGGAAACCTTCAGCATCAACTCCGCCGCCATCACCTCCACCCGCACCGGCCTCACCCCGCCCAGCTTCGGCGTCAGCTATGCAACCATCGAAGATGCAGTCATTCACGCCGGCATCGGCGCCAGCATCTTCAACATCCATGGCACCAACGCCGCCACGCCCCTCACCATCAACGCCGGCGGCGGCGCTGACACCTTCAACGTCACCCCCGTCAGCCATAACCTCAACGCCATCGATGCCGAACTTCATCTCAACGGCGAGGCCGGCACCGATTTCCTCACCATCGATGATTCAAGCTTCGGCGTCCCGGGTTTCACCATCAACACCTTCACCGACCTCTCCTTCGCAACCTCCCACGCCGCCCAGATTTTCTATCCCAACATCGAGCACGCCTACTACTACAACGGCGATGACAGCAGCCTCACCACCATCAAGAGTTTCCCCGCCACCCTCCTCAGCCTCGTCTACAATGGAAATGCCGGCAGCGACTCGATCCTCGTCGGCGAAGCCGCCACCGGCCTCGCCCCCCTCGGCCAGACCGCCCTCGCCATCGATGGCGGCGCAGGCGCAGGCGCCGACTCCCTCACCATCCACGATGAGGCCAACGCGGCCAACGATGCCTACACCCTCACCTCGACAACCTTCGACAAGACCAATTTCAACACCCTCAACTACACCACCCTGGAAAGCCTCTCCCTCACCGCCGGCACCGGCAACAATGGTATCGGTCTCCAATCCGCCACCATCCCCATGTCTATTCACGGAAATTCCGGCAGCGACTCGATCACCCTCGCCGCCGGCAATCTTTCCAACATCATTTCCCCCATCACCTTCTCCGGCGACGCCGGCACCGACAACATCACCCTTCGCGATTCGACTTATGCCTTCGGCAGCACCACCACCATCACCCCCACCACCGTCAACCGCTCCTTCTTCGGCGGCCTCACCTACTCCACTTCCGAGCGCCTCACCCTCGACTCCCAGGATGTCGCCAGCTTTATCAACGTCAACGGCACAGCCCCCAACATGACCGTCACCATCAACCCCAACGACGGCACCGACAACGTCAGCATCAATGAAACCGACCCCACCACCCCCGTCACCATCAGCCCCAGCACCGGCGATGACACCGTCAATGTCAACACCGATGCCACCGGCTCCGCTGCCGCTCTTTTCCCCTCCACCATTCTTCTGGGTACGCTCAACATCGGTTCCGGCGGCCGTGCCGACATCGCCAACGGCGGTTCAGACAAAGTCCTCCGCACCAACAATCTCTCCCTCACCGGCACCGGCGTGTTGAACATCGCCGATCACGCCGCCATCATCCAGGCCACCGCCGCCACTCGCCTCGCCGTCCTCGCCGCCGTCCAGAACTACATCAAATCCGCCCACGACTCCTCCCCCAGCGCCTGGACCGGCCCCGGCCTCACCTCCGCCTCCGCCGCCGCCAACCCCGCCTCCCGCGCTGTTGGCTATATGCTCAACGGCGCTCTCGGCACCACCTACGCCACTTTCGACGGCCAGCCCGCCGATCTCAATTCCATCCTCGTCCGCTACACCGTCCTCGGCGATCTCAACCTCGACAAGACCGTCTCCATCTCCGACTTCATCGACCTCTCCTCCAACTTCAATCTCTCCGGCGGCTGGCGCGAAGGTGATCTGAATTACGATAAGGTGATCAGCATCAGCGATTTCATCGATCTCTCATCTAACTTCAATCAGACCCTCAGCGGCGACGCCGTCCCCATCCCCTCCCAGCCCATGGCCGCCGCTTCCGTGGAATTAATTTCCACTCCCGATGTGCTCCAGAGCCCGATAACTACGCACAAGAAAAATTCAGCCGGCGCAAGGCGAGTCATACGCCATCGCCACCACCACCGCCGGCATTCATAACGATCGGTTTCGTTCGGGGCGGGAAAATGGGCCGCCGTGGCCGGGCCGCGATCTTGACGAACCTCTGGAAGGGGATTCGTCGGACCGGCCCCGGCCATGCGGTTTCTTGCCAATCCACTTCTAGTTGCATCTTCTCCCAATACCCAATTTTCCCTCCCTTTACTCCAAACGCCCTGAAAAATCAGCCCTCTACGACCCGCGATTTCCAAATCTCTCAGGAATTCCGGCATTTCCCCCCGATTGCCGCCCGCATCCCCGTTGCAATCGCATTTTTCCGTGTCATACTAAAACTTCAGCGTCGATGTGGGATGCGACGCGGGCTAAGTGTGGTCGGGGCAAGACCCGCTTACCACATCTTGATTTGGGCGACGCTGTCACGGCGTTCTCGACTGGTGCTTCGTCCTAACATGGGAAGGTGTCCAATGCGCGTTCTTTCTTCATTTGGCCGCAAAGCGGCCAAGGCCGCTCTCCGTTCGCAAAACCGCTTGAATAAAGCCTTTACACCAGTCCTCGAACCACTGGAACGCCGCGCCATGCTCAGCGCCGGTGATCCCCTGGGCACGGTCTTCACCGACTTTGGTCCGGGCAACACCGAATCCGGTGGGCAGGTTTTCCGGCTGGCGGATCAGAAGATTCTTCAGGTGGGAACAACGGTCGTCTTAGGCGAGACTCAGTTCGCTCTGGCCCGATTCAATGCCAATGGCTCAAACGATAATGACTTTGGTCCCGATGCCGATTCGTCGAATCAGGTCACCGCATCGCTTCCCAGCGATTTCACTGATGAAACGGGACCGCTTTACCTCATCAGCGCCGTCAATGCAGTCGCAGTGAATCCAAGCACCGGGCAGATCGTCGTCGTCGGAACGGCCAGCAACGCCACCGCCGGCGACCCCGATTGGCTCATCGCCGTATTTACGGCCGATGGCGATTTGGATCCCACCTTCGGAACCGGTGGTGTGGTCATCAGCAATTTTGGTTCCGATGACTTCGGACCACCAATTGGCATCGTCTTCCACGCCAACGAAGGTCGAGCCGTGGCCATCCAGGATGATGGCAAAATCGTCGTCGCCGGCAGCGATACTTTCGGTGCATTCGAGGGATTCGCGGTCGCTCGCTATACCACCACTGGCGCGCTCGATAGCGGCTTTGGAACCGGTGGACTGGCGGAAAACTCATTGGTCCCCGAAACGATGCCAGGCATGAATAGCCTCGATAGGCTCCATGGCGTGGCCATCGATGAGAGTGGGAGGATTATTCTCGCGGGTTCAACCCAGGACGTTCTGGGCGCCGGCGAAACCGCGCCTCTGATTGGTCTTCAACGGTATTTGGATGACGGAACGCTTGATGGCAGCTTCGGCGCCGACGGCTCCGTTCGAACGGATGTGCCCGCACCAGACGCTACCGTGCTGGGCGATACCGCGTACACTGTCGCCGTCGATGCCGACGGCAATATCCTCGTCGGCGGCACAACCGATGGCCTGATTAACGAGACGAACTTCGAAGAGGATTTCGTTCTGCTGCGATATTTAGGCGATGGCTTGAATCCTGGATCACTCGATACCTCTTTCGGCTCCAGTGGCATCGTCACCACTTCATTCGGGAGCGGCAGCACCGGCATCATTACTGATCTCGCTGTCCAGAGCGATGGCAACATCGTCATCGGCGGCGGGATTGTCTTCTGCGTGGACAACTGCGATTCGTTCACAATGAGCTTCGCTGTCGGCCGCTACGATACCTCGGGCATGCCCGACGCCGGCTTCGGCACCGGCAATGCTGTGGATGGCATCATCCAAACCCAGAGCTTCGTCGGTCAACCGGATCAAAACACCGTCACCATCGCCATTCAGAACGACACGACAAACGACAACCAAATCCTCGCCTTCGGCAGTTGGATGCCCAACGGGGGCTCGCAGGACTTTATCCTCAGCCGATTCGATCTGGATGTCACCGCGGTCAGCAGCGGTAGCGCACAGGTTGATCTCACGGGCCCCACCACCGCCGACGAGGGCGACAATCTCAGCTTCCATGCCGCCTTCACCAGCCCGGGTGGCGGAAGTGGAACCAGTTTCATCCAGGAACAACACCGCGCCACGACCACCGGGTCGCCGTCGGGTGATATCACTTACGAATATACAATTACGCTTGTTGGCCCCAATACGGAAGTTGGTAGTGGCTCATGCAGCACTGCCTGCGGCAGCAGCGCCGACATCCTCTTCACGCCGGCCGACAACGGGCTGTACCATGTCTCCATCACCATTAACGGCGGGGAAGACTCAGACTCTGTCGACGTCAACGTCGCCAATGTCGCCCCCACCATCGCCATCAGCGGCGCTGCCAGCGTCAACGAGGGCGCGAGCTATAGCCTGACCCTCGGCGCAGTCACCGATCCCGGCGCAGATACCGTCAGCAGCTACACTGTCCACTGGGGCGACGGCAACAGCGACACCTACGCCAGCAACGGCGTCAAGACGCACACCTACGCCGACGGCCCCAACAACTACGCGATCACCGTC
>JBGPEF010000375.1:0-5799 GCA_041482675.1 Tepidisphaeraceae bacterium
CAGATGTGGTACATTATTCTGACCCGCGTCCTCTTGGACGTAGACGCGATAAGTTGGCTCATTTAAGGAAGATGCGAATGCTTACGAATGCTCCAGACGGCTCATTCTGTGACGACCCCCGCCATGTCCGCCCCAGCTCGCGCCGCGAATTCCTGTTCGTCGGCCTCGTCGGCGGATTAGGCCTCTCCTTGGGCAACTATCTCAGCGCCCGCGCCGGCGCCAACGCCATCACCAGCGGCGGCACCCAGATGAAAGCCACCGCCCAGTCCCTGATCCACATCTTCCTCCCCGGCGGCATGTCCGCCCACGAATCCTTCGATCCCAAGCCCGATGCCCCCATCGAATCCAAGGGCCCCATGGGCACCGTCAAGACCAACCTCGAAGGCGAAGTCTTCTCCGAACTCATGAAAGACTCCGCCAGGGTCGCCGACAAAATCACCGTCTGCCGCTCCATGACCCACGGCGAGGCCGCCCACGAACGCGGCACCCACAACATGTTCACCGGCTATCGCCCCTCACCCGCGATTCAGTATCCGAGTTTCGGCTCCGTCGTCTCCCACGAATACGGCCCGCGCAACAACATGCCGCCCTACGTCGCCATTCCCACCATCGCCAACGAATACGCCGGCTCCGGCTTCCTCTCCTCCGCCTATGGCCCCTTCAGCCTCGGCGCTGATCCGGCCAACAAGGGCTTCTCCGTCCGCGACCTCGCTCTCCCCAACGGCGTCGATTACCGCCGCTTCGACAAACGCAAAGATCTCCTCTCCGCCGTCGACAACCATTTCCGCAAACTCGAAAAATCCGACGCCCTCGCCGCGATGGATACGTTCTATCAACGCGCCTACGCCATGATCAGCTCCAAGGAAGCCCGCGAAGCCTTCAATCTCGCGGCCGAGCCCGATGCCCTCAAGGAAAAATACGGCCAAAACTCCGCCGGCCAGCGCATGCTCATGGCCCGCCGCCTCGTCGAGGCCGGCGTCCGCTTCGTCTCCATGACCTACGGCGGCTGGGATCATCACACCGGAATCTCCAAGGCCATGCAGGGCCAGATGCCCTCCTTCGACAAAGCCTTCGCCGCCCTCATCAACGACCTCGAAGATCGCAAGATGCTCGACTCCACCCTCATCATGGTCTCCACCGAATTCGGCCGCACGCCAAAGGTGAACAAGGACGAAGGCCGCGATCACTGGCCCAAGGTCTTCAGCATCGTCCTCGCCGGCGGCGGCATCAAACGCGGCAATATCTACGGCTCCTCCGATGCCACCGGCGCCGAACCCGACAGCAACCCCCTCTCCGTCGAAGATATGTCCGCCACCATCTTCCACTGCCTTGGCATCAACCCCGAAAAGAAACTCCTCGCCCCCGGCGGCCGCCCGATCGACATCGTCCGCGGAGGAAAAGTCGTCGAAGACCTGCTCGCCTGACCCGACATGAATCCGCACCGTCCTCAATGAGGCTGCACCATGGCCCAGACTTCTACCTTTGGTCCCCTCTCTCGTAGGGTGCGGCTCGCCGCACCAACCCTCCCTTCCACCTTGGTTTCTTTCTCCCGTAGGGTGCGGCTCGCCGCACCATTTTTCGCCCTCGCCGCCCTCATCGCCCCCACTCTCCACGCCGCCTCCCCCGCCCTCTCCCGCCTCAACCCCCCCGCCGCCCAAAAAGGCACCGAAACCGAAATCATCCTCGAAGGCGCGCGCCTCTCCGACGCCAGGGAAATCCTCTTCTACGACTCCTCCATCACCGTCACCAAACTCACCCCCGTCGATGACACCCACGTCAAAGCCACCTTCAAAATCCCCGAAACCGCCCTCGGCGAACACATCCTCCGTCTCCGCACCGCCACCGGCATCTCCGAGCTTCGCACCTTCAACGTCGGCCCCTATCCCGTCGTCCAGGAAAAAGAACCCAACTCCGACTTCAAACAACCCCAGCCCATCCCGCTCAATGTCACCGTCGCCGGCGTCATCGAAAACGAAGACATCGACTATTTCTCAATCACGCTCAAAAAAGGCCAGCGCATCACCGCCGAAGTCGAGGGCATCCGCCTGGGCATGACCCTCTTCGACCCCTACGTCGCCATCATGGACACCAACCGCTTCGAGTTGGCCGCCAACGACGACAGCTCCCTCGGCCTCCAGGACCCCGTCGTCTCCCTCATCGCTCCCAAGGATGGCACCTACATCATCCAGCTCCGCGAAGCCGCTTACGGCGGCGACAACAAGTGCGTCTATCGCATGCACGTCGGCACCTTCCCCCGCCCCAAGGTCGTCTATCCCCTCGGCGGAATGGTCGGCCAGGAACTGGCCCTCAAATTTCTCGGCGACATCTCCGGCCCCATCCCCCAAAGCCTCAAGCTCCCCTCCGCCCCCGATCCCAAATATCACCTCTACGCCCAGCAGGCCAACCTCATCTCCCCCACTCCCAACTTTATCCGCATCTCCCCCTTCGCCAACGTGATGGAAGTTGAGCCCAACAACGACGACAAAACCGCCACCCCCGCCAACATCGATCTCCCCCTCGCCTTCAACGGCATCATCCAGGAGCCCGGCGACTACGACACCTTCAAGTTCAAAGCCAAAAAAGGCCAGAACCTCGACATCGGCGTCTACGCCCGCCGCCTCCGCTCTCCTCTTGATTCCGTCCTCACCGTCACCGACTCCAAGGGCAAACAGCTCGCCCAAAACGACGACACCGGCGGCCCAGACAGCTACGCCCGCGTCGCCATCCCCGAGGATGGCGACTATTTCGTCCGCATCCGCGACCATCTCCGCGGCGGCAGCCCCGAGCACACCTATCGCATCGAAATCACCCCCGCCATCCCCGTCCTCACCCTCAGCATTCCCCAGCAGCAACAAAACTCCCAGGAGCGCCAGGCCCTGGCCATTCCCCGCGGCAACCGCATGGCCACCGTCATCCGCGCCACCCGCTCCAATTTCAGCGGCGACGTCGTCGTCAACGCCGAAAACCTCCCCGTTGGCGTCAAGGCCGAGTGCGACCCCATGGCCGCCAACGCCGAGGTCGTCCCCGTCGTCTTCGAAGCAGCCGCCGATGCCCCCATCGCCGGCAAGCTCAGCGTCTTCACCGCCAGGACCGATGGCAAAACCGAAGTGCATGGCGAGTTCGACCAGACCGTCGATCTCGTCTACGGCGGCAACAACACGCCTTACTATCAGGTCCACGTCGATAAGCTCGCCCTGGTCGTCACCGAAGAAGCTCCCTTCAAGCTCACCCTCATCGAGCCCAAAGTCCCCCTCGTCCAAAACGGCTCCATGGAACTGAAGGTCAAGGTCGAGCGCAAAGCCGGCTTCACCGGCCCCATCGCCATCCGCATGCTCTTCAATCCCCCCGGCACCACCGCCGGCACCACCGCCACCATCCCCGCCAACAAGGATGAAGCCACCCTCCCCATCAGCGCCTCCGGCGGCGCGGCCATCAAAACCTGGAAAATCGCCGTCCTCGGCTCCTCCGACATCAAAGGCGCGGTCTGGGTCTGCTCCCAGCTCGCCAAACTCCAGATCGCCGAGCCCTTCCTCTCCGCCAAGTTCGACATGGCCTCCATCGAGCAGGGCAAGCCCGGCAAGATCACCTGCAAGCTCGAGCAAAAACTCAAATTCGACGGCAAAGCCAAAGTCGAGCTCCGCGGCCTCCCCGCCGGCGTCACCGCCACCACCCCCACCCAGGAAATCACCGCCACCGACCAACAAGTCACCTTCGACGTCGCCACCACCGCCAAATCTCCCCCCGGCCAGCACAAAAACCTCCTCTGCGTCGTAACCATCATGAAAGACGGCGAGCCCATCATCCAGAACGTCGGCCAGGGCGGCATCCTCCGCATCGACCGCGTCGCCCAGCCCAAAGACGCCAAGGATGCCAAATCTCCCGTCGCCACCAAAACCAAGGAGGGCGGCAAGTGAAAAACCCAAGTACAAAGACGATGAAAATCTGCTCACTCCTCGCGCTCTTCGCTCTCCTGCTCACCGCCCGTATCACCGACACCATCGCCGCCCCCGTCCCCACCGCCCCCGCGCCTCTTGAAGTCTTCCCCAACATCATCACCCTCGAATCCTCCCGCGACACCCAATCCCTCGTCGTCCGTCTCACCGACAAGCAGGGCATCTCCTACGATGTGACCAGCGAAGCCGAAATCACCGTCGCCGACCCCGCTCTCGCCAAAGTCGAATCCGGCACCGTCAAACCCATCTCCGACGGCGCAACCAAAATCAAAATCAAGCACAAGACCAACACCATCGAAATCCCCCTCACCATCAAAGAAGCCAAAATCGACCGCCCCATCAGCTTCAAGCTCGACGTCATGCCCGTCTTCCTCAATTCCGGCTGCAACACCGGCGCATGCCACGGCGCGGCCCGCGGCAAGGATGGCTTCCGCCTCTCCCTTTTCGGCTACGACCCCGACGGCGACTACACCCGCATCACCCGCGAGCAAACCACCCGCCGCATCAACCTCGCCATCCCCGAAGACTCCCTCATGCTCACCAAGGGCACCGGCTCCGTCGCCCACACCGGCGGCACCCGCTTCAAAGAGGGCAGCGACAACTACAAAACCCTCATGCGCTGGCTCGAGGCCGGCGCTCCCTCCGATCCCGACACCGTCGCCAAGCCCGTCTCCCTCGAGCTCTATCCCCAGCAGATGGTCATCCAGGAAGGCGCCCCCCATCGCCTCGTCGCCCGCGCCAAATATTCCGACGGCACCGACCGCGATGTCACCCAGCTCTGCCTCTTCCTCACCTCCAACGACAATTCCGCCGCCGTCACCCCCACCGGCCAGATCACCGCCGGAAAACGCGGCGAAGCCTTCGTCATGGCCCGCTTCGCCACCTTCACCGTCGGCTCCCAGGTCATCGTCATCCCCAAAAACGTCAACAGCGGCTTCCCCTCCGTCCGCGAGAACAACTACATCGACACCCTCGTCAACAACAAGCTCAAAAAGCTCCGCATCACCCCCTCCGATCTCTGCACCGACGACATCTTCATGCGCCGGGCCTACATCGACATCATCGGCATGGTCCCCACCCGCGACGAGCTCGAGAAGTTCATGGCCGGCAAGGATGCCCGCAAGCGCGAGAAGCTGGTCGATGAGCTCCTCAACCGCAAGGAATTCGTCGAGATGTGGGTCATGAAGTGGGCCGAGCTCCTCAAGATCCGCTCCAACCAGGACCGCGTCAGCTACAAGGCCGCCGTTCAATATTACAGTTGGCTCCAGGACAAGATCGCCAAAAACGTCCCCTTCGATCAGATCGTCCAGGAGCTCCTCTCCGCCACCGGCGGCACCTTCAACAACCCCGCCACCAATTACTATCAGGTCGACACCGAAACCCTCAAGCTGGCCGAAAACACCGCCCAGGTCTTCATGGGCATGCGCATCCAGTGCGCCCAGTGCCACAATCACCCCTTCGACCGCTGGACCATGTCCGACTATTACAGCTTCGCCAGCTTCTTCACCCAGGTGCAGCGCAAAAAAGGCGAAGATCCCCGCGAAACCATCGTCACCGCCGGCGGCGGCGGCGAAATCAACCACCCCGTCACCGGCAAACCCCTCCCCCCCAAGTTCCTCGGCGGCGAAACCCCCGATGTTTCCGGCGCAAAGGACCGCCGCGTCCTCCTCGCCAAATGGCTCGCCTCTCCCGACAACCCCTATTTCGCCCGCAACCTCGCCAACATCGTCTGGGCCCATTTCCTCGGCCGCGGAATCATCGAACCCGTTGATGATGTCCGCATCAGCAATCCCCCCTCCAATCCCGAGCTCCTCGACGCCCTCGCCTCCCACTTCACCGAATACAA
>JBGPEF010000376.1:0-5790 GCA_041482675.1 Tepidisphaeraceae bacterium
ATCACACCCTTCCCTGCGTGTGGCCGCCCGAGCAATAACGCGGCGGCGATCGCATCATCCTTGATGCTCAAAATCAGAATTGCGGCTACGTCACAAAGCTACCCATCAGATTTGCCGTTATCAAGTGCCATCCATCCACCAGCACAAACAACAGCAGTTTGAACGGCAGCGAGATGAGCACCGGCGGCAACATCATCATGCCCATGCTGATGAGGATGGCCGAAATTACCATGTCGATGATCAGAAATGGCAGATAAACCTTGAATCCCAGCAAAAATGCCGTCTTCAGCTCGCTCAAGACGAATGCCGGAATGAGCGTCATGGTGCCCACTTCGGAAAAATCCTTCGGCGTGGGCTGTTTCATGTAGTCGGTGAACAGGAGCACATCGTTGGTGTTCCCGCTGCGCTCGATCTGGCGGATCATGAACTCGCGAAGCGGCACCTGCGCCCGGCTGAGCGCCTCCTGCTGCGACATTTTGCCGTCCATATATGGGGCGAGCGCCTCGGAATGCACCCGCTGCCAGGTCGGGGTCATGATCAGGAAGGTCATGAACAGCGACAGGCCGATCAGTATCTGATTGGGCGGCAAAGACGTCGTTCCCAGCGCCTGCCGCAGCAGCGACATGACGATGATGATCCGCGTGAAGCTGGTCATCATGATCAGGATCGCGGGGGCGAGCGAGAGGACTGTCAACAGGACGATGATCTGCATCGCCGAGGAAAGATTTTCCTTGCGGGAGAGGTCGGGAAGCTGAAGGGCGCGGCTGGCATCGGTTTCCCGGGCAACATCCGCGCCTGTGTTCGCGGGCGTTGCGGCGGAGGAGGGCGGGGTGGGCGCGGTGGCCTCGGTTCCGACCTGCGCGATTGCTCGCGCTGATCCGACACTGAAAATCAGTGCGGCCGCGAAGAGCGAGAAGATGAATCGGCGAATGGTCATGGCGAAGTCCGATGGTAATGCTGCGACAGCTTGTGAACGCGATCCAAAAGGCCGCGCATTTCCTGCCGCGTTGTGGCCAGTTCCGGCACCAGCGGCTCGCGCGACGGCTCTTCTTCATTTTCCGCCTCAGCGGGTGCAGCCGCCTCCTGCTGCTCGTCCTCGAAGATCGCGCCCGCCTTGCCAAATATCGATAGAAACGCCGATGTGGCCGATGTCTTCCGCTTCTGCTGCAATTCGCCGGCGAGGGCGGCCACTTCCTCCACATCGCTGATCTCGCACAGCGCATTCATCTGCACGCCGCAGTTGGCCACCAGCACGATCCGTCTCCCCACCTGGATCAACATGAGCTGCTGGCGGGGAGAAACAGTCGTGCGCAAAAGCACCTGCACCGGCCCACTGGTCGCGCCCGCGGCCTGGAGGCCAAGAAATTTCTTACCGGCCCACCTCACCACGAAAATGCAACCCAGGACAACTCCCAGCGCTCCCACGACGCGAAGCACATTCGAATCGTTGCTCAACAGCGGAGTTGGGGTGGCTCGCTGCTGCTGGCCGCGCTGGCCCAACTGAATCGATTCATACGCCGGCTTGGTCGTGCTTCGGGCAACGGGCTGAATCGCCGCCGCTTGTGATGTTGGCGCCGTCGCCGGCGGGCCGAAGGAAAGCTGTGCAACCCGTCCATCCGCTCCCGCCGCCGCGGCCAGCGCCGATTGCGCGGCCAGCAGGATGCCCAGCGCTCCCCATGCGGCGAAATTGGCCGCGCCATCCATGGCGCTCGCTCGCCTCACAACCCCTCTTCTTTCACCCCGGCGACTATCTCATTGATTCGTACGCAAAAATTGTCGTTCAGAACCAGCACTTCACCCCGGGCGATGAGGCGCTCATTCACAAACACATCCACCGGATCGCCGGCCAGCTTATCCAGCTCGACCACCGATCCTTCGCCCAGTTTCAACACATCTTCAACGAGCATGCGCGATCGCCCCAGCTCGATTTTCACATTCAAATCGACATCGCGCAGCAGATCGATGCTGCTCACCTGCGCATCGCGCATGACCTGCTGAAAGTTGGGAAGCTGCATCGGCTCCGCGTCGATTGACGCAGCCCCGGCCGCCTGCTCGCCCTGCGCCGCAGTGGACTCGGCCTCGGCCGGCGCATCCTCGAAATTAGCGCCCTTGAGCAGTTCCTCGATGGCCGACTGGTCCAGGGCATCAAGACCACCGGGCGGCGAAGAACCACCGGCGGGTTCGGAAGACGGATTTAGAGAATTGAGCGGCTGGTCCTCAGCCATGTTTCACCATCCTTGGCGAAAGGCGTGTCGGATGCACTTTGATGCGGTTTGTTTATAGCCGACGGGCCTCAGCAATGCCACAAAATCGCGCCGCTGCATTATTTTTTTGGCAGATGCGCAATGAAGAACGACCGCGCAAAAATTGCCGGTCGTACCGAACACCCGTTTTTTTTGTAGGGGCGGCTTTAGCCGTCGTCTCGAATCGCCCGTCGGCGGCTGAAGCCGCCCCTACGAGCAATCACACGGACGAGGTGGTGGTTTAACTCAGAAATCCTGGCGATATGGAATGCACCGCGGAATCAGCACCTCTTCGATCATTCCCTCCCCGATGATCTCATCGAGCTGATGCTTCATCTGCCGCCGCAGCGTTTCCAGGCCCGGTTCGGTGCCTCCGCCCAGTTTTTCCGGATCGCTTTGCGAGATGATGGTGCGGGCCCGGTCCTTGATGGTCGCCTCGCGGTCCTTGAAGGCCGCCTCGACGCGTTCCTTGAATTCCGTCTTCACGGTGACGTAAACGCTGACATCGTAGAGAAACAATCGCCCGCTCTGCTTGTTGGGCGCTTTGAATTCCAGCACATTCAGCTCGACGACCTTCTTCTTCTCACCCTTGACCGGCCCGCCGTGAGGGTCCCCATGCTCGCCGCCTTCTTCGTCGCCGCCGGCCTCGGTCGCGTGCGCTGAATGGGGCGGGGCATTGAACATCTTGAAGCCCGCAAAAAGCACCACCGCCTCGATGATCATCACGACGCCGAGCAGCGCGGGTGTGCTCTTGAGCAGACCGCCAGCTCCACCGCCGGCCGCCTTTTTCTCTTCGGGCGGCTTGTGGGGCGCTGCGTTTTTGTCCTCGGCTTCCTTTTTCTCTTTGGCCATGAACGCTCTTGAAGTCCGATAAGGCCCGGCCGGCGCTGGACCTGCTGTTTACTTATCGGCAAACCGTGCCGGCGTAATCGATCAACTTGGCGAGACTATTCCGTGACCGGCTTGCGAATGGTGCGGGCATACTCGATCGCCCGCCGCATCACCTCGGGGAGCGGCTCCTTCACCATCATCTTCTCGCCGCTTTCGCAGCAGACGATGGTGTCGGGAGTGGATTCGACGTAACGAATCTTCTCCGCATTCATGACGAACGACTGACCGTTGAGGCGAGTGAGGAGAATCATGCGTTGCAATTTTCGATCTGAAATTTCAAATTCGAGATTGGTCAGCTCCGCCGCTTCAATCGAAAATCGAAAATCGAAAATCGAAAATTCTCCGGGTAAATAAGGCCCCCGCGACAGCAGAATAAACACCCTGTCGCGAGGGCTCGGTAATTCGTTCACGGGGCTCCGCCCCGCCGCGGCCTGCGGATGCTGCGCACGCCGCGTTCATCGGGACGTATTCAAAAGCTCGGTCAACAACTGGTCGCTGGTCGTAATCACACGACTGGCGGCCGAAAATCCGGTCGAGGCGATGATCAGGTTGATGAATTCCTCCGAAAGATCCACATTGCTCAGCTCCAGCGATCCGGACACCACTTTGCCGGTTCCCAGGGTGCCGGCGGTGCCGACCACGGCCGCGCCGCTGTTGGGGCCTTCGATAAACATGTTTCCGCCGCGATCGATCAAACCCTGGGTGTTGCTGAAAGTCGCCAGGGCCACCTGGCCCAAGGTTCGACTGATGCCGTTGCTGAAGCTGCCGCTGATCTTTCCATCCCCGCCGATGGAGAATCCATTCAGCCGGCCAATCGGCGAGCCATCCTGGTTGGTCATCACCAGTTCGGAGTTGGTGCTGGTCAGCTCGGTCAGACGGCTGAAATCCAGGGCGAGATTGAGCGGGCTGTCCGCGCCCGTGTTGTTGCGATTGATGGTGACCGTCGTGCCGGTGCTGTCGCGGAGCTTGCCAGCGCTGTCGAAGGTGAGCGTGCCGGTGCCGATGACCAGGTCCACATCCGTATCATCCGCCGACTCGGCGAAGAAGCGCCAGGTGTTGCCGGTCGAAGAGGTGCTTTCCAGAACGGATGTCACGCCAATGGTGATGGGAGTGCCCAGCGAATCATAGGCGACGAAGCTGGTGTGAATGCTCTCGCCAATTGGATCGCTTGCGATGCCGGCCGCATTCGTCCCGTCGGCGAAAACGAACGGCGAAATGCCGCCGGACGTCTCGAAGCTGCCGTTGGACAGGGCCAGCGCGTTTTCGGTTCCCATGTTGCCGGTGAGGACGATGCGGGCGCTGTTGGGATCGGTCCCATCCACCTCCACCGCCACGCCGGCGGTCGGCGTGAGCGGATTGCCGTCATCGGGGACATTGGTATTGACGCCCATCCCCTGCTGGAAAAACGTCATCAGATCATTGAGCGTCGAGGTCGCGGCCACGGTAAAGGTGGCCTCGGCCAGATCGCGTCCGCCTTTTTTGCCGCCAAGATTGAACACGTCGCCGGTGGTGAACAGCGCCGTGCCTGGCGCGGTGGTGTCGGCGATGCTGGTCAGCAGATCGCCAGCCGCCGGGGGCGCTAAACCTCCAACGGTGGTCAACAACTGAGTGGTGAGGATGCTCGCCCCCGCCGCGATATCGCCGCCGGCGTTGAGGTTGCCCTCGAATCTCACGTTGCCGGTCGCCGAAGCCGTCGTGGCCGCCCCCAGCGGAATCACGATCGACGTCAGCTCGCCGCTGATCACCTTGAAATCCTTGTCGACGCCAAAACCCTGCACGATATCGCCCGAATTGGTGACAAGCTGGTTGAGCGAATTGATCTTAAAGGTCCCATCGCGCGTGTAGCGCCGCTCATCGCTCTGCACGATGAAAAATCCCTCGCCGTCGATGGCCAGATCGGTCGCTCTTCCCGTCGCCTCGATCGAGCCGGGCTGAAAATTCTTCTCCAGCGCTGCGATTTCAGCGCCGAGCCCGCGCTGCGATGGATTGGTGCCGCCAAACGGGTCCTGCGGCTGGGTTCCACCCGCGTCGGTCACGTAAAACTGCGGCTTGAATTGCACCCGCGTGCTCTTGAACGCCACCGTGTTCACGTTGGCGATGTTGTTGGCCACCACGTTGAGCTTGACTTGATTGACATTCAGTCCCGACAGGCCCGCAAAAAGTGTATTTGAAAGCGCCATGCTGTTTCTTCCTTACTTCCTGGCGAAAGCCCATTCCTCGATCACTTCAACGGCGCCGCGGCCGAAGGCGCACGCGCCGCCGGCGCGGAGGCGATTGCCGTAACGTTGCCCATCGACAGCGTCTTGCCGTTATCCAGCTCCAGAAACACCTGGTTGTTCTCCACGCGCACGGAGTTCACCAGTCCGGTGACATTGTCATTCTGATCGTCCAGCCCCTGCACGAGTTTCCCGATCAGATTCCCGGCCGATCCAATCTGGCTTTGCAGGGTCAATCCCTTGAGCGTCTCCTGCAATTGCGTCGAAGTCTGAAGCTGTCCGATCTGGCTCATCTGCGCCAGCAACTCCTGATTTTTCGCCGGCTCGAGCGGGTCCTGGTTTTGAAGTTGGGTGAGCATCATCTTGATGAAGTCCTCCGGCTTGAGCTGCCCCTTGCTCGACTTCACCTGGTTTTGGGATGGCGCGGACGCCGGTATAAC
>JBGPEF010000377.1:0-5789 GCA_041482675.1 Tepidisphaeraceae bacterium
ACGAGGCGCTTAATCATTTCGCGAAGGAGTCGGGGGTTCAGATCGCGCTGTTGCCGGTGCGCTATCCGCAGGCGGACCCGACGCTGCTGCTCTATTCACTCCTTGCCCGCCCACTCAAACCGGGATTTCTGCCGGTCGAGCATGGGGCGCTCGTCCTCGATGCGGCGGCGGCGCTGGCGGTGGGGAATAGTTTGCTGTTTGACCAGCCCATGATGCATGTGCCGATCGCCGTGCGCGATCGGCTTCGCAATGAATCGCAGTATGTTCTGGCCGCGGTGGGCACTCCATTGCGCGATCTTCTGGACTGGCTGGAAATTAACCCGGACCGGAGCGCGGTTTTTTGCGGGGACCTGCTGGCGCAGAATCTGGCCGGGGCTGACGCGGTGATCGCCGCGTCGGAATTGAAAATTCACACGCTTCCGCCCAGCTCCGACAGTCCCAGCACTCCGTGCGTGCGATGCGGTTGGTGTGTCGATCAATGTCCGATGGCGATCCATCCAGCGCGCCTGTTGGAGGCATCGCAACAGGAGGACAAGCACATGGCCCTCAGCGCCGGGC
Organism: Tepidisphaeraceae bacterium; assembly: GCA_041482675.1. GTDB lineage: Bacteria > Planctomycetota > Phycisphaerae > Tepidisphaerales > Tepidisphaeraceae > JBGPEF01. The sequence goes on from JBGPEF010000377.1 coordinate 559, forward strand.
TGGAATTCTGCATCGAATGCGGGATCTGCTCGTACATCTGTCCCTCCCAGTTGCCACTGGCCGCCTCCATCCGTAAGTTGAAGGTGATGTAGGAAACAACACGGGCATCCGAGTACGGCTGCCCATGCCACCCAGCAGAAGAAAGCAGGCGAGGCAACTTCGATTCTCGCGTGCCACGGCCGTGTCGGCTGTACGTGAGGGGCGCAACGCGTTTATGTCCCAAGTCTTCTCCCCCGAACCCGCCACGTCTTATCCCCGGCTGAGCGCTGTCATCCGCAGCGAAGGCGGGGGCGGGCGAAATTTCGGGCGGTTTTATGTTGTGCATATGCTCGGATCGGTTTTTCCGCTGACGGCGGGGGCGATTCTTTATGGGTGGCGGGCGATGGCGGTGCTGATGATGGCGCTGGCCTCCACGCTTTTTTTCACGCTGGTGTGGCAGCGGATGGGGCGCCGCGGGGGGTCGCTGCATCTGCCGCATGCCATCTGGCTGACCATTTTGCTGACGATGATGCTGCCGCCGCACCTGCTGGTCGGCCGGGACATCAAGGACCTGATGGCCGGCGGCTCAGCGTGGATGATTGTGCCGGCCGCGTGTCTGTTGCTGGTGATGCTGCTTTGGATCACCGGCGGCGTTGGGTTTTCGCGGGTGCATCCACTCCTGCTCACGCAGCTCGCGCTGGTTCTCTTCTTCTATCCGTATCTTCACCCCCATTTGGTGCTGCATCGCACACGGCTGCTCACCGGCGATCTGGCCAACGTGATCCGCAACGACAGAATCACCGAATCGATTCGCGCTGAGCCGTGGATCGCCTCGCGCGATGAGCCGCCAACCGACGCGATTTATATCCCTCGCGTCGCTTCGCAGCAGCTCATCGACTACACCCGCCTGAAACACGGCTCGAATTATGGCTGGATCTCAGTGGAAGGTCTGGTGCGCGATGCGATGCCGCCGCTGGAGGATCTGGTGGTGGGCGGCCATCCGGGGCCGATTGGGGCCAGCTCGGCCATCGCGGTGATTATCGGGGGGCTGTTTTTGCTTTATCGCGGGCTGATCGACTATCGCATCCCGTTGGTGGCCGTGATCATCACCTTCGCGGCCTTTCTGCTTTTGCCGGTGCCGGCGGCGATTCATGAGACGGGGGCGCAGTGGCGGCCGCTGGTGCTGGCGAGGGTTGACCTGGCCACGATTGTCACGTTCGCGAATTATGAATTGATGGCATCGCCGCTGTTGCTGATGCTTTTCTTCCTGGCGACCTCGCCTTCGATCTGCCCGATGGGGCGAAAGGCCAAGGTGGTTTTCGCGATCGCCCTGGGACTGCTGACGGCGGCGTTTCAGCTTTACTTGTCCACTTCGTTTGGGCCTTATGTGGCGCTGTTGTTGGCGGGCTTGTTAAGCCCGTGGCTGGATGAAACTTTCCGCACCCGGCCGCTGATTTAACGAAATGGCAGGGGCGCCTCGGCACATGCTACAATTAGGAACCATGGCCACCGCAAAAGAAATTCTCGACCAGTTTTTCCTTGAAATGCGCTGGAGAACGCTGTCGCTGGCCGCTGATCTGGATCGGGTGGAGCGGGGGGAGCAGAGCGCGACCCTGTTCAAATCCGATCCCCGCCTGCAAAAACTGCATAAGGCGATCGCCGTGCTCAACAGCGCCCCCGGCGCGGGCGGGAATCGCGCGGAGCAGGTGCAAAACATCTTCAGCGACACGACTCCCCCACCACCCCGTTGAGCACCATGAAATTCATCGACCCTCACATCCACTGCGTTTCGCGCACCACCGACGACTACAAATTCATGCAGCGCTGCGGCGTGGTTGGCGTCTCCGAGCCCGCATTTTGGGCGGGCTTTGATCGCTCCTCGGCCGCCTCCTTCGCCGATTATTTCCACCATCTGATGGATGTGGAGCCCAAGCGCGCGGCGATGTATGGCATCGACCACTATTGCTGGCTGTGCATCAATGCCAAGGAGGCGGAAAACGTCGCGCTGTCGCGCGAGGTGATCAAGTTGATCCCCCCGCTGCTCAATCACCCCCGTGTCCTCGGCATCGGCGAAATCGGCCTCAACAAAAATACCCGCAACGAGATCACAATTTTCGAAGAACACGTCGATGTTGCCGCCAAACACAACCAGCTCATCCTCATTCACACTCCCCACCTGGAAGACAAGCACAAAGGCACGAGCATCATCACCAGCATTCTGAAAAATGATCAGCGCATCAAACCCGAGCGCGTCCTGATCGATCACTGCGAAGAACACACCATTCGAATGGCCCGCGACGCCGGATTCTGGGCCGGCCTGACCATCTATCCCGTTTCAAAAGTAACCCCCCAGCGCGGCGCTGACATCCTCGAGCAATTCGGCCCCCACATGATCTGCGTCAACAGCGCCAGCGACTGGGGCGAATCGCATCCGAACAACATGATCGACACGTGCCTGGAATTCCGGCGCCGAGGACACTCTGAAGATGAAGCGCTGCAAATCTTCTTCAACAATCCCTGCCGTTTTTTCGGTCAATCCGGGAAATGGAAATTAAAATCAGTCGATATGATGAGTCGATAAATGGTAGAATGAATGTATGACCAAGACACAAGAACAAATCATCGAGCAGGCTATGGCGCTCCCCCCTGAGGCTCGCGCCGAGGTGGTCGATAAACTGCTGGCGAGAATCGAAGAAGAAGATTGGGCGGAAATCGATCCTGCCTTGGCCGAAGAAGCGGAAAGACGCATCGATGCGCTCGATCGGGGCGAAGATCGCACCTATCCCGCTGCCGAAGTGATTAAAGAGCTGATGGCGCGGGTGAAGAAATGACGGTCGACGTCGCCGCGTCCGCCCGGGCAGATCTTATTAAGATCGTTGACTACTACGAGCAACAGCGGCCGGGTTTGGGAGCTGAGTTCACCATCCAATTCAATGAAGTCTTGGAACGGATAAGCCGCTATCCTCACGGATGGACACAAGTCTCCCGCCGCTCAAGACGCTGCCTTTTCCATGATTTTGACTACGGCGCCTTCTATCAAATACGAGATGACGTGGCAGTGGTCTTTGCAGTTTGGCACCTGAAGCGACGAGCCGGTTGGAAAGCTAGAGAGCGATTTTGAGGGCGATTACAAAAGTCCTCTCCCCTTCATCTTCCCCTTCGTCCCCCACAACCCCGCGCTCGGCGTCGCTATAAAAAACACCTTCTCCCCATCGCCCATCGTATTCCACCCCTCCTTCATTTTCGCCGGATCGTATCGCTTCAATGTCTCCTTCAGATCCGCCCACTCAAACTTTACTCCCTCAATATCCTTCCTCGACAAATGCCCCGGCGCGTAGCGAATCGTAAACCGCCCCTCGCTCGAACCGTGCATTAAATGGCCGGTCGCGTGCGCCAGATCCTGCATGTCCTGATTCTTTTTATAAAGCGACAGAATCTTCGGCGTCCCGCAATAGCCATATTTCCGGATCAACTGATCGACTTCCGGCTGCTCCCCGAATCGCTCCAGGCCCGGCGCGATAATCAAAAGCTCGCCGCCATCCGCCATCGCCAATCTCGTTCGATACACCGCCTTGTTCGCCGTCCATGTCGCCTTGAATTCATCCCCCTGCATCACCGCGACGATCTTTTTAATCGGCTCATCAAACAACGTGATGTTCTGCCTCGCGCTCAGCCGCGCGGCCATCAGATAGGTCTCCAGATCATCGCCGACAAAAATGCCTGAATGCGCCAGGCTGCCCCCGCCATCCCGATGCATCGTCACCTGAAAATAGACATCCTTCAGATGGCCCAGAAACTTCTCCTCGGCCCAGTTGAAACAGGCGCGAAGCGGTGTGATCAGATTGCCGAGATTGGCCTCGATTCCGTAGGTCGCGGCCGCGAGGTGCGCAGCGCAGATCGTCTCCTTGCCGCCCAGGCCGATGAAATAATTCTTGTTGTGATTCGCGAAGCCCAGGACCTCGTGCGGGACAACGTGGCCGACATTGATGATCAAATCCCACTTCTGCTTCATCAACATCGAGTTCAGATGAATCGGAATCTCCCAATCCACCGCGGTCGCCGCGCCAAACTTCTCCCTCACCAATTCCCTGGGCACAGTACCCACAGGCGTCACGCCGTTCCGCCAATCATGCGCGTGAATTCTCTCCTCCGGGATCGACCCGAACATCCATTGGTTGGTGGCCCGATCGTGCGGCACATGCTGGCCCAGGGTGGGGATCACGTGCGTGTCGCAGGTCTTGGGCAGCAGTTTGTAAAGCGTTTCGGTGATCCATCCCGCCCCACTGTGCGCCCGCGTCAAATCCGGAGGGAGCAGCAGCACCCGCCGAAAATCAAGCTTCAGCCGCGTCCGCGCCTCGTCCAGCAGCCGCCTACACAGCTCCTCAACCCGCTTGCGGGGGATCGCTTCGGCCTGTTCATGAAACCAGGGCATTTCGAATTCCTCTCAAAAATCATTTCGTCCGCTGCGGCCGAATTGTAGCTCGCAATACAGCGGAGGAAATACCCGCCACCCTCCTTCGTCTAATCCATTTTGACCTGACGCGAAATTCACCGTAACTTCAGCCTCATGCGTTCGCCGCTCCACCTGCTTCGCTCACTCAGCCCCCTCGGCCCGATTTTCGGCAAGGAGCTTCGCTCCACTTCCCGGCGCAAACGCACCTATTATCTTCGCTTTTTTTACATCGGCGCACTCCTTCTGGTCATGCTGGCGGTTTATTCGGTCACGGCGTCGGAATTTCACCAGATCGGCTCCGTGGCCCGCCGGGCCCAGAAACTGGCCGAGCTGGGGGCGATCTTTTTCGCCGTCTTCGCCTTTTTTTCGCTTGCCGCCATGGCCATCGCGGCCCCGGTCCTCACGGCCACCGCCATCAACTCCGAACGACTGCACAAAACACTTCCCGTCCTGCTCATGACCCCCATCAATGCCTGGCAGATCGTGGCCGGGAAACTTTTCTCCCGTCTGCTCATCGCGCTGACGCTGCTGGGCCTCTCGCTTCCCGTCCTGGCCATCGTCCGCCTATTGGGAGGCGTCGAAATCGAGCAGATGTTCGGCGTCATCGGCATCTGCGTCTCCTTTGCGCTTTTCGCCGCCGCGCTCGGCCTGCTTCTCTCCACGCTCCTCAACCGCGCCTACGCCGTCATTCTCCTCACCTACACCCTGCTCGGGTTTATTTATTTTTTCATCCCCCTGGCGATTGTCATGATCATGGCGGCCATTGGGTCGACCTCCGGCCCAACCGCCCGTTCCTGGG
>JBGPEF010000378.1:0-5783 GCA_041482675.1 Tepidisphaeraceae bacterium
CGTGCATGCCGGACGCGAAGACCATCGGTAAGCCGTATGCGGGAAATCCGCACGTACGGTTTGAAAGGGGTTCTCAGGAAACGGAGCAGGCGCGCAACCGCGCCTGAGAACTACCAATGCCGGCCTTCCGCCTTCTCCTCCTCCTGTTCGCCTTCTTCTCTCTCGCCGCCGCCCCAACCCCTCCTCCGCAGCCGAGCCATCAAATCCGCCTCGCTTACTTCATCCCCTCCGACCGCACCCCCACGCCCAACCACGAGAAGAAAATCCGCACCATCATGTCCATCGTCGCCGAGCTCTATCTCACCGACCTCAAATCCAAAGGCTATGCCTTCGAGGGCATGCGCTTCGAGCCCAATGAAAGTGGCAAAAACAACGAACCGCTGATCCACCTCATTCGCGGCGATAAACCTGCCATCCATTACAACAACGCCCCGCGCTACGACGCCACCGAGCAATGGCGGCGTCTCGTCCCCGAAATCAAATCAAAACTGGGCGACCCGCAGCGCCAGGTGATCGTGGTCTTCGCCGAAACCTACGACGAAGGCCCCGCCGAGCGCCTCTGGCCGGGCGTCATCGCCCGCGGCGGATACAACAACGCCGACGGCGGCCTGGCCATCTTCTCCGCCCACCTCCTCAAGAACGAATTCTGCGCCCTCACCATCCCCGCCCAGCGCAAACTGTTCTTCGACAACACCCCCGTCCCCGGCCGCGCTTCCTGGAACCACCGCCCTCCCGCGCCGCGCTGCGACTTCGTCGAGGATGGCATCGGCGCGGTCGCCCACGAATTAGGCCACGCCCTCGGCCTCCCCCACGACCGTCGCCAGGATGACATTTACATCATGGGCAACGGCTTTCGCAACCTGCGCTGGAATCTCTCCCCCACCGGCGGCCCCGGCGGCAAAAAAGCCTGCTTCTCTGACGAAGATGCCCGCCTCCTCATGTCCTCGCGCTACATCACCAGGGATCTGGACCTCTCCGACAACGATCCCCCCAAAGTCGAGGCCAACGCCCAGCGAATCTCCGGCGCATGGACCATCACCGTCAAAGCCTCCGATAACTCCGGCCTGCGCTCCATCCTCTTCTTCGACAAATCCGCCCAGTCCACCCATTCCGGCCGCCAACTCACCGGCAAATCCATCGATTTCAACCATCGCCTCCCCGACATCAAAACCCCCAACCTCCAGCTCCTCCTGATCGTCACCGACAACGGCGGCCACCAAACCCGCATATCCGTGGACTCGGCCCAATAGCATTGATTAACCGGTCCGATACCTAAGTCCCGCAGGCGCAGGCGGTATCAGAAAATTAAGGCGCACGAATCCAAGAAAAAACTGGTAAGTCGGGGGCCCGTTCGGATATCCTGATGGCCGAAAGCCGAGCGTGGCGGACGCAGGCGTTCTCTCATATCAGTCGAAGGGCGGACATGATGAGTGCGGAAAAGTTCGATTTTGCGTTCAGCATTGGCGGTGAGGCCGGACAGGGCATCGCGACGCCGGGCAATGTCCTGGCCCGGATCTTTGTCCGCCGCGGACTGCACCTAAATGCTTACAACGCCTATCAATCCATCATCCGTGGCGGGCACATTTTCCTGACCGTGCGCGTCAGCGACGAGCCAGTGGGCTGCCATGGCGACAAGCTGGACCTGCTGCTCTGTCTAAACCAGGACACCATGACCCGGCACCTGCATCTGATGGGGCCCGGTAGCCGCGTCATCTTCAACAGCGACACGATTAAACCGGGTGAGTATGCCGATGGCGTGATCCTGTGCCCGCTGCCGGTCGCCAAGCTCACCAACAACAATCGCAACAAAGTTCTCCAGAACAGCGTCGCCATGGGCGTGGTCATGTCGCTGCTGGGCATCGAGTTCCAGTCGTTGGTCGAAGCATTGACCCTCCAATTTGGACGGAAAGACCAGGCGCTGATCGATGAAAACGTCGCCGTGGCCCGCGCTGGTTTCGACCACGCCAACGCCAACTTTCAGCCGTTCCCGGACCCAGCGCCACTTGGTGCCAAGCCCCTGGCCATCTGGACGGGCAACGAAGCCCTGGCCATGGGCGGGGCCGCGGCCGGCGTCAAATTTTATTGCGCCTACCCGATGAGTCCTTCCACCGGCGTCCTGCATTGGATGGCCAAGAATGCCCGCGATCTGGGCATCATGGTCCGCCAGCTCGAAGATGAAATCGCCGTCGCCAATGTAGTGATCGGGGCAGCGCACGCCGGTTGCCGCTCCATGTGTGCCACCTCCGGCGGCGGGTTCGCCCTGATGACCGAAGCCATCGGCAGCGCTGGAATGATGGAAATTCCCTGCGTCTTCATCGATGTCCAGCGCGCCGGCCCATCCACGGGTGTTCCCACCAAGACCGAGCAGGGAGACTTGTGGCAGGTGCTGGGTGCCAGCCAGGGCGATTTTGAGCGATTCATCGTCGCGCCGCGCGATGCACTGGATGCGTTCAATACCATCCCGGAGCTGTTTAACCTGGTGGACAAATGTCAGTGCCCGGGAATCGTCATCTCCGATCTGCTCATCTCCGAAGGCACCTTCAGTGTTGATCCGGCCGAGATCAACCTGCGGCCCAAAATCGAGCGGGGCGAAATGATCACTAAGCCGGCGTCCAACGGCGAGCCAGGGGCGAATGGCGAGTATCTGCGCTACAAAGACACGCCCAGCGGCATTTCTCCGCGGGCAATTCCCGGCCTGGAAGGCTACGTGCATGTCGTCGCCACCGATGAACACCAGGAAAACGGCGTGCTGATCAGCGATGAATTCACCAACCCCCACAAGCGTCGACAGATGGTCGAGAAGCGGGCCCGCAAGTTCAAGAATGCTGCGAGTCTGGTCCCCGCGCCGCGCCTGGAAGGGCCGGCCGATGCCGAGGTGACGCTCATCGGCTGGGGCTCAACCTACGGCGTCATTAAAGAAGCGGTGGAGCTGCTAAACCGCCAGGGCGTGACCGCCAATCACCTGCCCATCAAGTGGATCGTCCCGTTCAACGCTCGCGCGATCACCGAGATCCTCTCGCACTGCCGGGGAACCATCATTGTCGAAAACAACTATTCCGGCCAGTTCGCCCGCTATCTGCGCAGCGAGACCGGATTCAGCGCCTCCGGCCACATCCGCAAATACGATGGGGAGCCGTTCATGCCGCACCACGTCGTCAACGGCGTGCTGGCGCAATTGTCCACGCACAAGGAACTTTACGTCCCCGATCAGGAGATCCTCGTTTAGCAAGTGAGGTGAAAGACATGACCCTTGAAACCATCCCAGATGTTGGAGCCCCCAGGCCAGTCGTTAAGCTTGAGGCCAGAGATTTTAAGGGAAAGGTCGATCACGACTGGTGCTCCGGATGCGGCGACTTTGGCGTCCTCTCTGGCCTTCAAAAAGCCTGCGCTGAGCTCGGCCTGCGACCGCACCAGATCGTCACCGTCAGCGGCATCGGCTGCTCCTCCAACTTCCCCGGCTTCTTCAATGCCTACGGCATGCACACACTGCATGGCCGGGCACTGGCCGTGGCCTGCGGGGTCAAGCTCGGCAATCACGAGTTGACGGTGATCGCCACCGGCGGCGATGGCGATGGATATGGGATCGGCGGCAATCACTTCACCCACACGGCACGCCGCAACGTCGATCTCACCTACATCGTCATGGACAACCAGATTTATGGCCTGACCACCGGACAGGTCTCGCCCAGCAGCCGGCTGGGAATGAAGACCAAGAGCACGCCCTTTGGCAGCGTGGAGACTCCGGTCAATCCGATCACCGCGGCGATCATGAACGGCGCCACCTTTGTCGCCCGCGCCTTCAGCGCTGACGGCAAGCAGATGATCGACCTCATGAAGAAGGCCATTCAGCACAAGGGATTTGCCCTGATTGACGTCTTCAGCCCCTGCGTGACGTTCAATCACGACAACGATTACGCGTTTTTCAAGCAACGCGTCAAAAAGCTCGAAGATGAAGGGCACGACCCCACCGACTGGAAAGCCGCCTGCGAAAAGGGCCTGATGTGGGGCGATAAGATCTACACCGGATTGTTCCTTCAAATCGAGCGGCCCACTCTCGAGCAGTCGGAGCCCGTGCTGGAAGAGGGCGGCCCGATGGCGCACCGCCCGCTGGGCCTCAGCGAGGAGCAGAGCCAGAGAATCATCAAACGCATGATGTGAAAGGGTATCTCCATGAACAGCTATCTCAATCAGCCGCACATCTATGACGGCGAAGGCGACCAGTTGATGGAGGGCCTCAGCCAAACCGAGCGCATCATCCTGCTTCCCGACGTGCTGGGTCCAAAAAACGTCGACCTGACACCGCGCATCCGCATCATGTGGGGCCAATGGCTGCTCAAGGACCTTCTGACCCGACACTATCGCACGCTGGTGTGCGCCGTCAACGCCTGCGACAATACCCACGGCATCATCGCCCAGGTGGCGCAAATGCTGCCGACCAGCCAGTGGACCGAGTCGGCGATCACCTCCCACGCCAAACATTTCGTGCATCGGCACAGTCTGACGGTGGTGAAATATGACATGGATGCCGTCGAGGTTTTGGCGCTGCTGCGCCCCTCGGAGCACGAGCACCTGACCCTCAAGGATCTTTCCAGGGGATTCAGGACCGTCACCGAAATGCTCAACGGCAGCCCGCACCGCTGGCCGTCGGCCTCGGTCTGCTTCCTGGGCGCACGCGCCAACCGGCTCATCGGAGACGATGGCAGGGAACCCAGCTTCGAGACCGTCCTGCGCTCCATGTACGAGTCGGGCTATCGCGGCGATGTCTATCCTGCTCCTTCAATGTGGGAATCATCGCCAACCGGTGTCTTCGCCCGCTACCCATTTCCTGATTCGCTGGATTACATGCGCGTTGGCGGCTCCTGAGCCCTTCTTCGCTCGGTATTTCTTATCGATCCTCATGCGCGACCGCTTCGTCGCCGGGCTCGGCGTGTTGAGGATGCCCTGTCGCCACCGCGCTTCGAAAAAAGCAGGGCAATCGCATCTGACCACGAAATGGTGGGGCGGACATTCCTGTCCGCCTTCTGCCCGTAGGTCGGGCACTCTTGCCCGACATTCCACGGGCACTCTTGCCCGACGCATTCCTGCCCCGCCGAGATGGCAGAAAGAGCGAACATGCAATCTCCGCGTCAAGAAAAGCCAATCGCGCACCTCTGGGTTGACTCCAGCGGCAATTAACCGCATCCTCCCACTCTCGCCTGACCAAAAGGCAACGGAGACTCCCATGAAACACTTGTGGCAGGAATTCAAATCATTCGCCTTCAAGGGCAACATGATCGACCTCGCCGTCGCCGTCGTCATCGGCGGCGCCTTCGGCGCGGTCGTCAAGTCGATGGTCGAAAATATCCTGATGCCCATCCTCAGCTACGTCATCCCCAACAAAGGCGGATATATGGCCTGGCATATCGGCCGCCTCCAAATCGGCGTATTTCTCAGCGACGTCTTCAACTTCCTCATCATCGCCCTGGCCGTCTTCCTCATAATCGTAAAACTGGTCGAAATCCTCGTGCGAAAAGCCGCCCCGCCCCCCGCCCCCTCCGAACCCGTCACCAAAGAATGCCCCTTCTGCCTCCTGGGCATCCCCATCAAAGCCCGCAAATGCGGCCACTGCACCTCCGAACTTCCTTCACTGTAGGGTGGGCACTGCCCACCGGCACTAAGTTTCATTCCCCGCCAGCTTACCGGGCTGGCGGTATTTTCCTTTTCCTTTGTACTTCACTTTGGTGTCGCCGGGTCTGGGGTCGTATCGCCCAGGTCGCCAGGGGACCACGTGGCTGGCGATACGC
>JBGPEF010000379.1:0-5758 GCA_041482675.1 Tepidisphaeraceae bacterium
AGCCCTCACCCTGCCCTCTCCCGGAGTACCGGGAGAGAGAATCCTGAGGGGCGAGCCGCAACCAACGGTCTGCCGAAGGAAGGGGTGAGAGGAAACGGTGCGGCAAGCCGCACCCTACGGAATTGCCGGGGCGGGGCGGGTGGTTATCGGAAGTTGGGGGGAGATGGGGAGGGGCGGGCTCTAGACAGGGCGGGTTTGGGTCGAATAATTGGGGGATACACGTCCGGGATGGACTTGGTCCATTTTTGCCCTGATTCCGGGGCGTTCGCTTGGATCGGATTGGTTGATGCTTCAATTCATCGCAGATGAGCCGCTGGTGGGACTTCGGTACTTCACGGCCGACCAGGTGCTCTCGCCTTATATTTACGTTTTTTATGCGGCGTACATCGTCGCCTTCATCCTCACGCCGGTGCTGCGGCACGTGGCGATTTATTACAACATCATCGATCAGCCTGATGGGTTGAGGAAAATGCACACGGCGCCGGTGGCGTATCTGGGGGGGCTGGCGGTGTTCCTGGGGTGGCTGACGGGGCTGACGATGAGCCAGTTTTTGCCGCTGCATTACATCGACGAGCTGATGCCGCCGGAGATGCCGCGGTCGGTGGTGATCAATTTTGGCATGGTGATCGGGGCGTCGGCGATCATTCTGCTGGGGCTGTGGGATGACATCATTCACATGAGCCCGAAGATGAAAATCCTCGGGCAGGTGTTCGCGGCCTGCTGCCTGCTCATGGGCGGGATCGGCCGGCGCTGCTCGTGGATCTTCATCGGGCCGGTGCTGATCAAGATGGCCAATCATGGGATCATCCACGCCGATCCAACGCATCTCTATTATCACTGGATCGTGGTGGTCACCAGCGCCATCGTGGTCATCGCGGTGATCGTGGTCTGCTGTAATGCGACCAACCTGATGGATGGGCTGGATGGGTTGTGCGGCGGGGTGACGGGGGTGGTGGCGTCCGGGTTTCTGTTTCTGGCCGTCAACCTGGCGATGCTGAGCGGGGCGATCAACATCAATCACGATGCGCTGCGAGTGGTGATGGCGCTGGCGCTGCTGGGGGCGGTGCTGGGGTTCGTGCCTTACAACTTTAATCCGGCGTCGATCTTTCTGGGGGATACGGGGTCGATGTTCATCGGATTCTGCTGCGGGACGCTGATGATCCTGTTCGCGGCGCAGGGGCAATTCAAATGGTTTTTGGCCAGCATGGTGATGTTCTCGCTGCCGCTGCTGGATACGGCGCTGGCGTTCGTGAGGAGATACGTGAACAAGCGGCCGCTGTTTTCAGCGGATCGGTATCATTTGCATCACCAACTGGTGGCGCGGGGATTCACGGTGAAGCAGACGGTGGTGATCTCGTATGGGTTGTCGATCGCGTTCGTGCTGCTGGGGGCGGCGATTGTGTTTACGCGGACGCGGTATGCGGTGGGGATTTATCTGATTGTGTTTGGGTCGATTATTGTGGCCGCTTTTAAGATGGGAATGGTACACGAGCGGGTGAAGGTGACGACGGCGCAGGCGCTGGGGACGGGGGATGCGGTGACGGCGACATCGGGAGAGGTGGAGCCGGGGAAGGTGCTGGAGGTGAAGGATCCGAAGAGGGAGGAGAAGAAGGATTGAGGGGGGAGGGGGATTTTCGATTTGCGATTTGCGATTTGCGATTTTGATCGAAGAGGTCATGGCCGGGGCGGCGGGAAGAGAACACTGGCAGCAAGCTGCCAGTGGCACGAAGCAGTGAGACACGTGTTACTTCGCGGTGAGGGTCAGGGGGCGCAGGGGGTCTTCCTTGTAGTCGAGGGATTTGATTTCGGTGCCGGTGGGGACCAGATAGATGAGGGTGATGTCGGTGGGGCGGAATTCTTCGGGGCCGGCTAAGAAACTGGCGGGTTTGTTGAAGTCGTAGATGGCGGCGAGCATTTCCTGGTTTTGGTTGTTGACGACCTTGGCCAATGCGCCGTAGGGGGTGTGGCGCTTGCCGGCGGAATCGACGAGGCGGAAATCGGCGAGGTTGTTGGCCCAGTCCCATTTGCCGTGGCCCTGGGCGACGCGGGCGGGGACCTGGATCATGACGTTGCCGGGGGGAATGGCGAACTCGTTGATGAGGTTGTCGCCGCGGGCCATGAGGGCAATGGATTGCGTGGGGGTCATGTCGAGCTTGCTGAACTTTTTGTTTTGAAGCGAGAAGGAGCCCCACTGGGCCAGGCCGTTTTTCTCGTTTTCGTTGGGGGTGCCGGGGTTGATGGGGGTGAAAAGTTTGGGGGAGGCGTTGACGTCGCCTTCGCTGACGAGGGTGGCGGCTTTGGTGGGAGTGCCAGTCGTATTGGTGTTGGTGCCGGAGGCGACGGCGTTGACCGGGCCGCCTTCCTTGCGGACGACTTCGACCTGGTCGCTGGGTTGGATGCCGTTTTGCACGGGCATCGAGGAGAGGGGGATGCGGGCGTCGCGCTTGACCTCGAGGAAGACGCCGGGGGCGATGCGGCGGGAGGCGGATTTGTCGGCCGATTCGGCGGGGAGGAAGACGCCATCCTCGTCGACTTCGAAAACCAGGTCGGCGGATTTGTCGCCGGGGACGAAGAGATAGTCGTCGGCGGTCTGGGCGTAGAGGAAGCGGCCGGCTTCGAGGGTGCCGATGGGGAAGTAGTTCTTGTAGCGGGGCGGAGAGGTCTCGGTGGATTTGGCGACGAGGCGGATGCTGGCGGGGCTGAGGGCGACCATGCCGGTTTTCTTGTCGGCATCGTCATGGCTGAAGCGGGTGCGGAGGACGAGGTGGACTTTGCCATCGCCGGGCCGGCGCTGCGGCTCGAGTGGAGGGGGCGCGGGATTGGCGGCCTTGCTGCGGATGCCGACGGCGGAGGTGCCGACCATCCAGCGTTCGGGATCGACCTGCATGAGCGGGCCGAGGATATGGACGGATTGGACGGTGGTTTTGCCGGCGAGGGCGGTGCGATTGGAGCCGGATTGGAGGCCGGAGCGCTGGCCGTAAAGCTCCTGGAGGTAATCGGGGTGGACCTCGGAGAAGGGTTGGCCGCGCGAGAGAGCGCCTTCATCGGAGCTGACCTTTTTGAGGAGGCCGAGGACCATGTCGTCAGCGCCGACCCAGAGGCCCTGGGAGTCGGCCGATTCGTTGCGGATGAAGCGCTCGCCGTCGATTTCGTCGTAGACGGCATCGACGTCGCTCGATTTGCCGGCCTGGCGGATGATGATGGGCTTGTCGAAGGTGATGGGATAGCGCTGATAGCCGGCGATGCTGGGGCCGAAGGGGAGGGTCTGGGCGGCGATGGCGAGGATGCCGACGGCGAAGATGCCGGCGATGACGCCCATGATGGGAGCGCCGACCTTGTCGAGGAGGACGGGGAAGCGGACGTTGCCGGGGATGGCCTTGTCGAAAATGACGCGGAGGATGAGGTAGGTGAGGGCGAAGAGGACGACGAGGGCCATGGCGTTGGCCTGGTCGTTGAACTTGCCGCCGGAGAGGGCGACGACTTCCTCCTGATAGGCGACGGCAACGAGGGCGGCGATGATGGCGAGGATGGCCGAGATCGCGGAGGAGAAGAAGCCCTGGAGAAAGTGCCAGTAGGCGATGAGGCCGATGAAGATGATGACGATGAGGGAGAAGGTCATAGTTGAGGGTTGGGGGTTCGGGGTTCAGGGTTCAGGAGAAGGGACAAGGGAAGCACGTGGAGAATGACGAATGACCAATGACGAATGACGAAAGAATGTCGAATGACGAATGACCAATGACCAATGACCAATGGCCAAGGAATGACCAATGACCGATGACCAAAGAATGACCAATGACCAATTCCCAATGAGAAGTGGTGGGCGAGGGCGAAGATGTGGGGGGTGTGGAATTCATTCGGTTGAGGCGACGGCGGGGGCGCGGGAGGGTTGGTCCTGGCCTTTGAGGACGCGGAGGACTTCCTGGACGCTGGTTTCGCCGGCTTCGACCTGGGCGAGGGCCATCTCCTGGAGATAGCGGCCGCGCTGTTTGCGGAAGATGGTTTTGAGCTGGTTGAGGGTGCCGCCGGCCAGGACGGCAGCGCGGACTTCATCGTCGATGTTAAAGACCTCGTAGACGCCGAAGCGGCCTTTGAAGCGGAGATCGACGCAGAAGTCGCAGGTCATGGGGTTGCCCTTGGGATCGCGGAGGGGCTGGGTGCGTGCCTGGAAAAGCTGGGTGACGCGGTTGGCGTCCATGTTGAGCTTGCTGAGGCTTTCGGGGTCGGGGGCATAGCCGACTTTGCAGGCCATGCAGAGTCGGCGGACGACGCGGCCGGCGATGATCATGCGGAGATATTCGGTGGAGGCCTTGTCATCGCCGACGAGCTTGCGCCATTGCTCGAGGGCTTCGAAGGTGGTGCCAGCGCGCATGCCCACGTAGACGCGGCGGTTTTCGCGGGAGAATTTGACCAGCTCGCGGGCGCTTTGGGGATTGGTGATCTCATCGACGAGCAGGATGTCGGGGATCTGGGAGCAGACCCACTCGACCTGCTTGAACTCTTCGAGGGGCGCGGCCGAGGCGGAGAGCCTGTTGACGGTGATGCCTTCCAGCTCCTCCTTGGGGGCATGCTCGACGGTCTGGATGTGATGAACGAAAGCATCGTGGGCGCGGAGGATGGTGTGGAGGAGCGTTGTAAGGCCCTGGCCTTTGGGGGCGGTGACGAGGACGATGCCTTTGTTGTCCTCGAGAAGGGTGCGGACCTGCTTGAGCTGGTCGTTGGAGAAGCCTAGGGAGTCGAGGGTGAAGGGGGACTTCTTTTTTGGATCGACGGTGATGCGGAGGGTTTCGCCGGCGGTGGTGCCGGCGGTGGCGACCTCGAGATCACAGCGGCGGCCGTCGAGGATGACCTTGGTCATGCCGGCCTGGGGTTTGCGCTTGTCGTCGGTGTCCATGCCGGCCAGCCGCTTAAGGAAGTGGATGGCGGCGACGGCGGCGACGCGGCTGAGATTGGGCGAGGGATACGAGACGCCGTCCACCATGAAGTTCATGCCGGCGGCGCCTTCGTTCAGTGGGCGGACCTCGATGCGCTCGGCGTTTTTCTTGAGGGGCTCGGAGAGAATGATTTGGGCGGCATCGTAGCCGGGACGGGAGTTGTCGTCGGAGTCGGGCGGGAGGAGGGCGTCGTTGTTCTTCTTGATGAACTGGACTTCGCCTTCCTCGGCCTCGACCACCTTGGCCTTGCCTTTGCCGATGTTCTTGATCCAGTGTTTGAATTCGCCCTGGAGATCGCCCAGGCCGACTTTCTGGCTGCGCATGATGAGATAGATGCCGACTGCGACGGCGATGACACCGGCGAGGACGGAGAGGGCGACGACGAAGCCGGGGATGAAGAAGAAGAGGAAGAAGCCGGCGATGCCGATGACGAAGACCATCGAGTTGATGATCTCGCGGGGGAGATGGGCACGGACGGCGTCTTTGTCGATCCAGGTGGTGAGGCGCAGAAAGATAAGCAGGAGGATGAGGACGGGGAGGAGTTTGAGGAGGCTGATGTAAGCGCCGCCCACTTGAGCGGCCGCGATCAGCCCGATGACTGGATGCATTAGGCGTCCTTCAGATAAGAAATTATACGGCGCCACTCCGTTGCACGGCGGAGGGGAATGTCCGCCCCACCGCAATCGGCGATGAAGGGATTGTAATGGAGGCGGAGGGGTTGTGACAATTTAATTAGAAGGAGTCGGTTGTCCGTGGTCCGTTGTCAGTTGTCAGGAATTAATCCTGGCGAGGTTCATCGAGGGGGATGGAGGCGGGATTGGGTTCGG